>CAYGNI010000006.1:0-40106 GCA_964351195.1 uncultured Micavibrio sp. | reverse complement strand
CCTCATATCGTAACCAAACCCATATCTTGAGCTTTCGTAAGCCCCCAGCGTAAATAATCCATAATTTTAGGATGTGCCCAAACATCATTGACGCTTTTGTAAAACCGGACCTCACCCTCATAACATCCTGTTATCAGACCATTCTTATCATGCCAAAAATACAAATGCAGAATATCGCTATGCCCTGAAAAATCTTCACTCACCGCGCCAATAAAAACAGCATCATCGGGGTCAATTCGCGCCCCCAATTCCTCCTCTATCTCACGGCATAAGCCGTCCATAACACTTTCTCCCTTTTCAACATGGCCACCAAACGCCATCAAATAGCCGGGAAAACGATCCCAATATTCCGGCTTTTGCTGTAAACACAGCTCACCATCTTTGGTCAGAACGATACAATCCGCCAGCCGATGCGTATACTGAACTGCATCGACCGCACTTAAATCAATTTCTCGAATGCCGGGAAAATCAGAACTCATTTCTTTTTAGGCTCATCCCCGCCCATCATCGACGCGCCCATGCCCATTTGTTCCCAGAACATTTTCTGCATATCGCCCCAGCCCTGGATCGTCGCCGGAAGCCATGTTTGTACAATTTCCGCAGGGTCCATCGATTTGAGATTTTCCTGCATCTTGTCCTCCAGCTCTTTCATCAATCGTTCTTGCATCGGCGCAACATCCGGTAATCCAAAAAACGCACGGGCTTCGGCTGGTGTACAATCTATGTCGAATTTCAGTTTCATGGTCGGTTTTCCTTTAATCTTTTCATCGCTCTTGTTAATCTCCTTATAGATTTTTCAAAAGGAAGGCACAATGACCAATACAAAAGAGATCAAAATCCCGGCCCATGACGGCGGTGCCTTTATGGCCTATGTCGCCTATCCGGAAGTTACGCCAGCCCCTGCAATCATTATGATTCAGGAAATTTTCGGTGTGAATCAAGAAATGCGCGATAAATGCGATGAATATGCAGCGCAAGGCTATGTCGCGATTTGCCCGGATTTGTTCTGGCGCATTGAACCCGGTATCCAGCTTATCGACAGCGTGCCCGAGCAATTGGAGCGCGCCTTCGCCCTGTTCAGTGAATTCGACCAAAGCACGGGCACAGAAGACCTTAAAACCACGCTGGGCTACGCCCGCAATATGAAAGAATGTAACGGAAAAGTCGGCTCAATCGGGTTCTGCCTGGGCGGCAAACTCAGCTATATGCTAGCATCTGCCAGCGATATTGATGCAAGCGTATGTTATTACGGTGTTGGCATCGAAGGCATGCTGGATCAGGCACAGGATATAAAACACCCCATCCTGCTGCATATCGCGGGAGAGGATGAATTTGTTCCCAAAAATGCGCAGGATGCCATCATCAACGCGCTGAGCAATCATCCCACAGCGACAACATACCACTATCCCGGCCTCAACCACGCTTTCGCACGGGGGCAGGGCATGCATTATGACGCCGAGGGCGCGGCTCTGGCCAACCAGCGCACAAAAGAATTTTTAGCGAAACATCTCAACGCTTAGCCAAAGGATTTTCATTCTATACAAGGCATGAGGAGCGCAGCCTAGGAAGCTTAGGTAAGCGATCGAGTAACAAAGTGTAGAATGAAAAGACGAAGGCTTTAAGAAAATGGTCGTCTTGGAGAACCAAGACGACCAGTGACGCGAGGGACATCATGTATGAGCAACGCTCGGCTTTTAGCGTTCCCACCGGAAATCTCTCAAAGCTTTGAGAGCTTCACGTTTCTGACACTGGCGGTACGATGAAATCGCAAGAGCACCACGATCTTCATTCAAACGATCGCCAGAGACTGTTCTCAGCTCAAGACGAGCTGTGTCACGGTGGGCTTTGACGTTTTTTGGAGGGGAGAGGGCAAAACGTACTCCAAAAACAAGGCCAAGAGCCGCTGCTTTTCCAGCCGAGCGCTGGTTTCGATCTGCAACAGGATCACGAGGTGTATGACGGATGGTTTCGAGCAGGGGAAGGCATGCGTCTGTTGCGATCGAGGAAGGACCTATTGGTGCGAGAGTGTTGGTCACTTCGCCGGAACTGTGTTCAACTGGGTCCTGATAAATCGCCTCATACGTGCTGAACGCCCAGGATGTACCGGTTGAAAGAAGGAGAATGAAACTAACAGCCATTAAAGCCTTGCTCAGGGACCGAGCAACGCGGGCGCTATTTTTGCAAAAGATTGTCAATTTCATTTTCCCACCTGAAAATTTTTATTTTTATTATTCTTCAGTAATGCAGGCCTTATGTTCGTCATGTCGCACTTGGCTTGTATGAAATAAGTTTTATTTGCCATAAACATATTGCCTATATTTCATATCACCACAAAGGTTACCTGAGGGCAACAACTTTCATTTCGATTTTATGTTGTTTTTCAATAGATTAACCCAGTTATTTAAGGAATATTTGATCCAAATTTTATCGATCTCAAAAAATTCAAAGCATTTTCAGGCAGTTATAAACCTAACCTTTAGTCGTGTGCAGACCTGCCCTTAAGACTACGCACCCAAAATGAATAAAAAAATTCTGCGATGGTATGACTTTTGACTTTGCATGAAAAAAAGACCATGTTCTTTATCGCGATCAAAAAAATCAAGGAGACGCAAAAAATGAAAATCAGTGATATCCCAGAATTTCACGACAAAAACGAAGTCCTGACCTTCGAAGAAACACAGCCCGTTTGCGACGCCGTTGATGCTATGGCCCTAAACAACTATGGCGCGGTGCTGATCACGAACAAAGGCAAGCTGTCTGGCATCTTTACTGAACGTGACCTTTTGCGCAAAATCGCTGCATGCCGCTTGGATCTCACCAATCTCAAACTCAAAGACGTTATGACAGCAAACCCCAAAACTGCGAATATCAACGACTCAGTTACAGATTGTATGCGCCGCATGAGCCAGGGCCGCTTCCGCCATATGCCTGTCGTTGATGATAAAGGAAAAATTATAGGCCTGCTAAGCCAGGGTGATTTCGTCGCCTTTACCTTGTCAGACGTCATGGCGCGCCTAGGAACCGCAACCAAAGCCGGCATCGAAGAAGGACGCTCTACGCCGTTCGCCATAGCAGCAGCCATATTGGTTTATACCATCGGCCTTATCTTGGCGATCAATCTGACTTAAGTTTTTTTTGGAGACAAATAATAAGCTCTCGGAAGGACTATATCATACCTGAGCTTACTTTTGCTCTGCGATGTGGTGGCCTCTAATGACGACTTTAAAGTGGATTCGTAATGAAGAGACACTTGCAAAACACCAAACGTATCAAACAAAATTTATCCCAATCTGAGAGTTGCCAACCTAAAAAGCGGCGATAAGCACTAATCTAAACAGTTTGCGAAAATATATTGACAAACTCTAGCTAAATAAATTTTATACATAAAAAGGAAAAAATATGCTTTCATTATTACTAGGAAAAGAAGCCACTTTCGCTGCACGCGCTAAATGTTATACTCATTTGGAACGTTACGTGGGACCATACAATAATGAACGTCACGCAGCCTTTTTACAAGCAAGAACCAAAGCCGCACCATTGATTCAATTTTTAACTCAGATTGCACAACAGAACCCTCCTGACAAAGATGGGTGGCACTTTGAAGTTCCAACTTCACCTTCAATTTATATTCAAGGTAATGATACGCATTGGTTTGGCCTACGATATACCAGAAAAATGACAGATTTTTTCACAGGCCTTAAACAACTTTGGAACCATGGCTCTTACAACGAAAGATTAAGTTTAGGAATTTGGGTTAACAATCATGGAATTGTTATTGGCGATTACACAGGTCGATCTTTTGGTTTTAAAACTCTACTCAAGGACGGATCACTTGAAGACGCCAAAAGAGTAATTTATAGGAAAATTCAGGAGCTCAACATTAAGCAACCAGAGAATGCGCCTGAAGCACTTATTATTCACTGATTCATGGAGCTGAAGAACTCGTCATTGTTCTTCGTCTCTTTCATCTTGCCGAGCAAGAATTCAACCGCATCGACAGTGCCCATAGGATTAAGAATACGGCGCAGCACCCACATTTTCTGCAAGGTGTCTTTATCAACCAGCAACTCTTCCTTACGGGTCCCGGATTTCTGAATATCAATCGCAGGGAAGACGCGTTTATCAGAGATTTTGCGGTCCAGAACAATCTCAGAGTTACCTGTACCCTTGAATTCTTCGAAGATTACTTCGTCCATACGTGAGCCTGTATCAATCAAGGCTGTTGCAATAATCGTCAGCGATCCGCCTTGCTCAACGTTACGCGCAGCACCAAAGAAGCGCTTAGGGCGTTGCAGGGCGTTAGCATCCACACCCCCGGTCAGAACTTTACCGGATGAAGGAACAACCGTGTTATACGCACGCGCCAGACGTGTAATCGAGTCTAGAAGGATCACAACATCGCGCTTATGCTCCACAAGGCGCTTGGCCTTTTCCATGACCATCTCGGCAACCTGAACGTGACGGGCGGCCGGTTCGTCGAATGTTGAGGATACAACCTCACCACGCACAGAGCGCGCCATATCGGTCACCTCTTCGGGACGTTCATCAATCAAAAGAACAATCAAATAGGCATCCGGGTGGTTCGCGGTAATCGACTTGGCAATTTCCTGCAACATCACGGTTTTACCGGTTCTTGGCGGCGCAACGATCAAAGCACGTTGTCCAAAACCAATTGGCGATGTCAGCTCAATCACGCGCTGAACATTGCATTTCTTCGTCGGATCATCAATCTCAAGCTTGATTTTACGCTCTGGATAGAGCGGCGTAAGGTTATCAAAATTGATACGGTGACGGATTTTATCCGGCGTTTCATTATTGATAGAGCCTACTTTTAACAGCGCGAAATAGCGCTCGGAATCTTTAGGAGCGCGGATTTCGCCCTCAACAATATCCCCGGTGCGCAGGCCAAAACGGCGCACTTGCGAGGGAGACACGTAAATATCATCAGGGCCAGGAAGGTAGTTTTCTTCCGGAGAGCGCAGGAAACCAAACCCGTCTTGTAGAACTTCAAGAACACCGGTCCCTGAAATGGGAACACCTTGTTCAGCCAACTGTTTAAGGATGGCAAACATCATGTCCTGCTTGCGCATGGAGTTGCAATTTTCGATCTCAAGCTCCTCGGCGAAAGCCAACAGCTCTGAGGGTGAACGTGTTTTGAGTTCCTGAAGGTTCATCTTAATTCTATAATCTTTGTTATGAAAAAGTTATGGGGAGGTTTCTAAGTTTATTAAAACGAAAAAAGTTAAATAATATCCTAATATGGGAGTTTAAATTCAGGTCTCAAAGCGCGAACACTTCTGTTAATATTCAGGGCGGTGTTCAAGGTCTAGGTCCGGGCCAACAGGCTAATAGAGTAAAAAAATTTACGGATTTATCTTTAAGACAAATCACTTATAGCTTTCACTACTATGTGAGTCAAGCATTTATGTTTACAAAATACCTTAAAACGGCCGAACAATAACAAGCACAACGATTACAACCATCAAAAGAGTCGGGATTTCGTTTACAATTCTAAAGAATTTCGCGCTTTTCTGGCTGGTATCATTGGCAAATTTGCGTAGCATCCCTCCAAAAGCCCCGTGAACCCCAGAAAGCAAGAACACCAAAAGCAGTTTCGCATGCATCCACCCCTGACCGCTCAGCAGCCCGGGATTGGCGTAAAGCATGGATAACCCCGCCAACCAAGTCACAATCATCGCCGGGGTCATGATGTATTTATAGAGCCTGCGCTCCATGATTTTAAACGTCTCTGATTGCTCAGAACCCGGCTTTGCATCGGCGTGATACACAAACAGCCGCGGCAAATACAGCATCCCCGCCATCCAGCTGATCACCGCAATCACATGCAGCGCCCGCAGCCAGTCATAGATTGATAAAAGGAAATCCTGCATCGTTTAAGCCACTTTCTTATACGAGTGTAAGCACCCTACCATAGCATCCATCGCCATACAGCAGCGTCGATAAGAAGCAGGGCAGGGGCGTGAAAATCCTTCTGCCTCAACTTTCCCGCGGCCCAAATGCTTTCCAACCAAATCCGCCAGCCCTTGAATAAACGCCCCATGCGTGCCGACAGTCTCCGCGCGGTAATATCCATGAAGACCCATTTTCTCCGCTTCTTCGCGGTATTCAATGTCCAACTCGACCAATGTTTCAACATGCTCCTGTGTAAACGCATGAGGATAGATGATCACGGCCTTGCCGTCTTTGGCCGCTTGCTCCAGGGCTTCTTCGGTCGAAGGGCCAATCCATTTTTTCGGGCCTACGCGCGATTGATAGCAAATCTGCCAATCAAGACCTTCGATGCCAAGCGCATCCACGATCGCTTGCGCGGTTTGCTCACACTGCCATTGATAGGGATCACCGTCCTTAATCACGCTTTCTGGCAATCCATGGGCCGAAAATAAAATCCGAGGATTTTGATATCCATCCTTAAGCGCCTGATCATAACGCACGCGAATATTTTCCGCTGAAGCCTGCACAAAACCGTCATTGGCATGATAACAACACACCATAGAACTTGGGACATTCAGCCCCGCCTTGCGCGCAGCTTCCTTCCATACCTCCAGGGAAGACCAGGTCGTCGTCGTTGAAAACTGCGGATACAGCGGCAATAAAACAATTTCATCCGGCCCCCATTCACCAACCTCGAGCACAACCTGTTCGCTCATCGGATGCCAATACCGCATGCAGACAAAAATCTTAAATTCTGTTTCACGTGAATCATTCAAAACCGCTTCCAGAGCCTGCGCTTGCCCAGTCGTATTCGCCAAAAGCGGAGATCGATCCCCCAGCTCACCATAGCTATCACCCGCTTCTTTTTTGGAACGACGTGCGGCAATCAACGAAGCCAATAAAAACCGAAACGGCTTTGGCAGCCGGATAATATTTTTATCCATGAAGAAATTCATCAAGAACGGTTTGATCGCCTCTTTGCTATCCGGTCCGCCCAGATTAAATAACACAACCGCAACTTTTTTAGCCATGGCGTATAACCTTCACCAGCTGTTCAACATGCTCCACAGGCGTATCCTTGTGAATACCGTGCCCAAGATTGAACACAAACGGCCCTCCGGACAGATCAGAAATAATTTTCCGCGCTGCTTTTTCAAGACCCGCGCCGCCAGCCATGAGCCGCATCGGATCAAGACACCCCTGCACGGGTTTCAGCGGCTGAAGATTATTCTTTGCCCAGCGCGTACACACCAGCGTATCAATCGCCACAGCATCCACGCCCGTTTGCTGCGCATAGGCTGTGTAATGCATCGCCGCGCCGCGAGGGAAACCAATGATCGGAATATCCGGATGCGCCGCCTTCACACGCGCAACAATTTCTTTCGTCGGCTCAATCACCTGATACTGAAACCCATGTGGATCAAGCGCCCCGGCCCAGCTATCAAAAATCTGCAGAGCCTCAGCGCCCGCATCCGCCTGAGCAATTAAATAGCGCGAGGTCGCATCCACAAGCTTATCAATCAAAACTTTAAACCGCTGAGGCTCGCCATACGCCATTGCCTTCACCTTGGCAAAATCCTTACTCCCGCCGCCCTCAACCATATACGTTGCCACCGTCCACGGCGCACCCGCAAACCCGATCAACACCGTATCCGTAAACCCCTCATGCTTCAGCGCCGAAGCAATCTCCGTAACCGCAGCATAAACCGGCTGCACAGCCGCATCATCAAATTCCAGCGCATCAATATCCAACGTGCCCAGCACAGGCCCCTCGCCAGCGGCAAATTTCAAATCCTGTCCCAGCGCCATCGGTACCGTTAAAATATCCGAAAACAAAATCGCCGCATCCATCCCAAACCGCCTGAGGGGCTGCATCGTAATCTCACACGCCGCCTGAGGGTCCATTGCCATCGCCAGAAAACCGCCCTTCTTCTCCCGCAACTCACGATATTCAGGCAAATACCGTCCAGCCTGACGCATAAACCAAAAGGGAACCTTCTCGCTCTGCCGACCGTTTATCGTTTCTAAGAATATCTTGCTCATAAGCCCGTCATACTAATTATATATTTATATTTAAAAAGGTTTTTATTGTTATAGGTCATGTGCATAACGGGTATAGATTTAACTCCCAATTTTACCCCCAGCAACCACCATCCCAAATCCTGATATTTTCTGGCGATTCGAAATGATTCCTCCAGATAAAGTGAATCCACCAAAATGCATTTACCCCCATGGGGACGACTCCTAATTTAAATTCTTCATGAAATGCGCATAACTTAATCCCGGTTTTATCCTATGATTCTTTCCGAGCTTTCCCACAGACCTATCAAGCGCTTGCAAACTATGTTAAGAATCATTGTGAACTATTGTGTATAGAGACAATCGCGATAAAAAGCCATGTATCAGGAAGCATTTCAAAAGCTGGAAGAAAAAGACGTAAAAGCCGTCCTTGATACGTTTAATCCCCTATTCAAAGGTTCGCCTTTCGATCCATCGGAAACCACTATTATGGCGCAAAAAGTCCCGTTTTACCCGGGCCTGCGGTATCTTGATATCGCCGATTACTCCGCCGTGCCACCCATTCACCGTTTTGTCCTTGAAGGCAAAAATCACGCGATTGTCCTGAACTGGACCAATGAGCCGATTTATAAGCTCAATGAAGATATTCCAATTACGCTGGATGAAGATAAGGTCTGCGATTATGTGCGCTTCTTCTTTTCCCATGTGCGCGGTAAAAATGGTCGCTTTCTTGTGACTGAAAGTATCGACGATATAAGATGGCGTGACGACCCGCCGCCGGCTGCGCGCAAAAGCATCAGCCAGATGCTCCTTCCGCTTGAAGTTGAAGAGCAGAAAGAAGACGGCAGTTATGTCCTGCCTGCCACGGTCATGTTTAAGGACTCCTTGTTCCGTTGTGAAATCACAGTCTCCCCCGGCGGGCTCGTGAATCTGGATAATGAAGAGCTTTTGGTCGAAGATATGCCCATCCTCGACGACGCTTTCGGGCAATAAACTTAAGCAATAAAATTTCCCACAAATCCTTGAAAACACTCCAAAAGATTAATAGGGTCTGAACAAAAGCATATAATATGTTAAATACATATTAAAAAAAGCACCTACTTTGCCATAAACCCCCAACTTTCTGCGTTTTAGAAAGGTTCTATTAAGAACTTCAGGCGATAATTAATACATCAAGGCGTCAATGGCGCTGCGATTCATTAGGGGTTCATTATAAATAAAAACGTTGGGTTCATCATGAGCGACAATATCTTTGAATACATCTCAGCCAGTAAAGCCATGGAAAATCGCGTGTGCCGCGTGGCCTATACGATTAACAATAAGCAGCCTGTCGCTTGTACGATCATAGGCGATCAGCCGCTATTCTATATGGATTTTGAAGGCGATTTTGAAGAGGAAGGCCTCTTCGAGGACGCTGACTTTGCGATTCTTGAAAGCGAGCTTACAGAGCTGAAGCGTGAAATCGAATCCTTCGAAACATTTTCAAACAATTTCATCAGCGGCCCAAATGTCCGCATGGAAGAGTTTTTAGAAGACAAAGAAATCATGCTGGATTACGAAAACGTCAGCGAAAATACAAACATTGCTGAGCTTATCGAAGTTTTGGAGCAAAGCCGTCTTGCCGATGCTTATATGAAATGCGCGGCCGAATACGATGTTCAAATCGAATACAGCGAGCAGATTGAAAACAGCTGTTACGATCGCAAAAACGCAAAAATTCTGGTTAATCCAGCGATGAGTCAGGCTTCACAGATTTTAGTCGCCACGCAGGAACTGCGTCGTCACTATCAACACCGTCAAGGTGCGCTCATTCATCCTTTGATGTTCCATCCGGACCAAGCGGTGCTTGTAAACCGCGCGCAGGTTGCAGACCTCGTCACCTCTATGGTGCGTGTTGCCTGGGAATTACAGCTCGCCGGCGTAAAATCCGCTTGGGAGCACATTGAAAACTCATCCATCGCGGATCTTGGCCGTGCATTCGCGCGTGAAGCCTATCTTGATTTCCGTACTATTAATAATGGTGAAGCTGCTGCCGCCGTGTTCGAGGCCTGGTTCCTCTCCGATCGCTGCCGCTCACAGGACAAAGCGCTGATCCAGCAAATGCTCTCCGATTATCAGGGTTATGTATTCGAGCTGGAAGAAGCCACCAAAAATATCACGCCGACACTGATCGCGGCGCTGGGTGAAATGCCTTTCGGCAAAAATTACCTGGCAGAACATGCCGTTACGATCATGTCTGATCCGATTTTCAGCGATATTCGCGACCGTTCAAACGCCAATTTCCTTTGGTTTATTAAGTTTGAGCGCTCTTTCAGAGAATCGGAACAAGAGTTGCAAACATCAAATCATCCAGCCGCATCTGGCGTCCGCTCAGATGCATCTCAACCAAAAACACAGGATGATGCGAATGCCTTTGCCCAAAAAGAACTTGGCTTCTATGAAGACTTGCCACAATCAAGCGCAGAAATTGTCACACTCTATGACTCACATGACCTCAACAAAAATGGGGATAAATCCGGCAAAAACGCTAAGCGCCTCTCACCAAACGCCCGCTCCACACGAAATGAAAAGAAGGGAGCCAACGTCGTATATCTACAACGCTGGTCCTCAGAATGATAACGCCGCCTGCACAAGCGAGTGTGAGAGAAGTGAGTTGAGTTTAGTGAAAAAAGACCACAAAAAGCGCCAGATAAAAGATCGCATTAAATCATCCAAACATGAAATTGATGAAACGGCCATGAACCTGTCCGGTGACGGCGTTTTCAAGCGCGGCTGGATCAATCCGCAAAACCTCAATGTTGTAAAAGCGTGTGACTCTTGGTCTCTGGATGATCTATATTCATCCGCATTAAACGAAGAATTTCAAAATTCCGAAAACATTGGAGATGAAATGCTTGTATTGGATAGCGCGCCATTAAAGCCCGCCTTAGGAGAAAAAGAAGACATTCTCTCATGGGCCGCCGCGCTGTTATCCAAAAGCCCGTCTGCACGCCGCATGCTGGAAGAAGCCAAAAATCAGGATTGGCGCATCGGCCTCGAAGATTTACAAGGGCCGGATTTCCACCTTGATGTCCCCGAAAAGCTGCTTGTGCTGGCCAATCACGGATTATCCGATCCTGCGCTGGCGCGCTCACCCTATTTCACCAATATGATGCTGATCTCGCTCATCCGCGCATTGCGCGATGTTTGGCAAGAAAAGCGCTACGGCGCGTTCGATGAAGATTACGCCCCCGAAGCGGTCCTGACGCTGGAGCGCGTGCGTGCCGCCGATCTTGATGTGATATCTGTGCTCGTGGCATGGGAGTTCAGAAGCGAGGGTTATGCTGATCTCTGGAGACATCTGCTGGGCTCTGATGATGGTGACCTTGCGATGCGCTTTTCTACTTATCTTGAGCGCGAGCCATCGTCCCAATTCACGCATAAAGCTCTACAGCAAACTTTCACACAATGGTTCAAAAGCGCCGCGCGCGTCGATGCCTGTGATCACGAAACGCTGGATTACCTCGATTCCGTGATTGAAAACTCATATGAGGCCAATCCGTTTGGCCGCAAAAGATTAACTGCTATCGCGCTGGAGCGCCTGTCTTGTCTGCCTGACAAAACAGCGTATCTGCAAGGATTCGGCAATACGATCCTGTCCGACCCGCTCTATGCCGGTATGAATGATGAGATCAATCAATCGCACCTCATGCATATTTTGTACGATCTGCGCGTGACCTATGTGCAAAGCGTGCCGTTCCGCGATGCCAATCTGGCGGATAAAATCTTCCCTGGCGGTTTGATGAGCGATGAAGGCTCCCAAACCCGTCATTAATCTAGAAAGTGTTTTTCAGCAATCTCTTATCTTGCGGCTCCTCTTTAATTGCTTTCACGTACAATCCCTATAATATAGCCTCATGAGTGATGATAAGAACGACGACGCGCCGCCCCAAACAAAAATTGAGCCGGACATTAAGAAATTCCATCTGCATCTGGTATCCGATGCGACGGGAACCACACTTTTGGGTCTGGCCCGCGCATGTCTGGCGCAGTTTGAGAACATCGAGCCTGTGCAAAAATTCTGGCCGCTGGTCCGCACAGAGCGCCAATTAGAGCGCATCATCAGCCATATCGAAAAAAACCCCGGCCCGGTTATTTTCACCTTCGTGGATAAGAAAATGCGCAAACGCCTGCAGGAAAAATGCGACCAGCTACACGTACCCTGCGTGGCTGTGCTCGACCCGATTATCCGCAATCTCTCATCTTATCTTGGTATGCATGCGCAGCGTGTGCCGGGATTGCAGCATGCTTTGGACGATGCATATTTCAAGCGCGTTGAAGCGATTGACTACGCCATGCAGCATGACGATGGTAAAACCCTCAAAGGATTGCAAGACGCCGATGTTATTCTTGTCGGTGTATCACGGACGGGCAAAACCCCGACCTCTGTCTTCCTCGCACGCCGCGGTATTAAGGTCGCCAATATCCCGCTGGTTCCCGGTGTGGAGGTGCCCAAAGAAAAACTGGAACTGGAAAAACCGCTCTATGTCGGCCTGACTGCCGCGCCGAACCGTCTTGTGCAAATTCGCCGCTCTCGCCTTAATGCGGAAGAAGACGGTGGTCCGCGCCATATCACAGAAAACGAATATCTCGATGAGGAAAAAATCGAAGAAGAAGTGCGCAAGGCTCGCCGCCTGTTTTCCAAGAATGGCTGGCCGGTGATTGACGTGACCAAACGCTCTGTTGAAGAAACCGCGGCCGAGATCATGACTCATCTGCAGACATTCCAGGAAAAGAAAGCGGAAATCCTCGCGGCCAATAATGGTGAGCAAAATGGCGAAGCCTAAGATTATTCTTGCATCTAAGAGCCGTGCGCGGAATGACATGCTGCGCGGCGCTGGTGTGAGTTTTGAATCCTGCCCTGCCGATATCGATGAAACTTCCATCATTCAGGACTCCAAAGCGCCGCCGGACGACATCGCATTAAAACTTGCGCGGGCCAAAGCGCTAAAAGTCGCACAAGATCACCCGGAGGCGCTGGTCATCGGTTCGGATCAGATATTGGAATTTGAAGGCGAAATCTATGAAAAAGCAGAAAACATAGATGCAGCAAAAGACAGGCTGCGCAGTTTGCGTGGGAAAACCCACCGCCTGATCTCTGCCGCTGCGCTCGTGCGAAATGATGAAGTGCTGTGGGAGGCTGCGGGTGAGGCGACCCTCACCATGCGAAACTTCGACGACGCATTTTTGGACAGCTACGCAAGCGCCGCAGGCGACGATCTTGTCTCCTGCGTCGGCGCCTATGCGATAGAAAAAGCAGGTGCATGGCTTTTCTCTGACGTGCAAGGCGATTACTTTGTTATTCTCGGCATGCCGTTATTGCCGTTATTGGGATATTTAAAAGACCATCATGGAGTTACACCGTGAATGATAAAGCAATCAAAGCCGCCGTCATCGGCCATCCGATCGGGCATAGCAAATCCCCGTTGATCCATAATTATTGGATCGAAAAATACGGGCTGAGCGGCTCTTACGAAGCCGTCGATATTGCCTGCGAAAACCTTAAAGCCGGCGTTGAAAACCTTCGGGATAAAGGCTTTGCGGGCTTTAACGCTACAATCCCGCACAAAGAAGCGCTGCTGGATTTATGTGACACGCTGGACGATACGGCCCGCGCGTGCGGCGCGGTCAACACGGTTGTGTTCAAGGATGGAAAGATTCGCGGCTATAACACCGATGCGTTCGGCTTCATCACGAATATCAGAGCCGCCGCCCCGGATTTCGATTTCGCAAAAGGCCCGGCCACAGTAATCGGGGCAGGGGGTGCGGCCCGCGCAGTTCTCTTCGGTTTAATCGAAGCCGGCGTTCCCAAAATCCGCCTCGCCAACCGCACACGCGCAAAGGCGGAAGCTTTGGTGCAATCCCTCGATCCGCAGCAAAAAGTAATTGAGACCCTCGATTGGGATCAAAGACACGCGGCGTTGGACGGCGCGAATTTTGTCGTCAATACCTCTTCATTAGGCATGGATAAACAGCCCGCTTTGGAATTGTCGCTGGACGACTTACCGCCCGCCGCGCTGGTCACAGATATCGTCTACAGCCCGCTGGAAACCGATCTCCTTAAAAACGCCAAAGCCCGCGGCAATCAAACTGTGACAGGTATCGGCATGTTACTGCATCAGGCCCGCCCGGCCTTTGAAAAATGGTTCGGCGTTTTGCCGGACGTGGATGAAACCCTGCAGGAGCGTGTGCTGAAATGATCATCATCGGCCTCACGGGTTCCATCGGTATGGGAAAATCGACAGTCGCCACAATGCTGCAGCAATTGGGCGTACCTGTTCACGATTCCGATGCGCAGGTGCATGAGCTTCTCGAAAAAGACAAAGTGACGCGCGCCGCCATCGCCGCGCAGTTCCCTTACTTACAATATTTCAGTATCTATGGGCGTAAGGGCAAAGACGGCAACCGCTCTATCAATCGCAAAAAACTGGGCAAGCTTGTTTTCGCCAATCCCAAAGAGCGCAAAAAACTTGAATCCATTTTGCACCCGCTGGTGCAAAAGGCGCAAAGCGATTTTATTCGCGTGCAAAGAAATGCCGGGCGCGAAATGATTGTCCTCGATATCCCGCTGCTTTTCGAAACCGGTGCGGACAAACGCGTTGACACGACCATCGCCGTCAGCGCGCCCGCCTTTATTCAAGCCGCCCGCGTCTTAAGCCGCCCGAATATGGACCCTTCAAAATTCGCCAATATCTTGAAAACGCAAATGCCCGATGCGGAGAAATGCGCGCGCGCTGATTATATTTTACCAACCGGTTTGAATCGTGCGCACACAATGAGGGAGCTGAAAAAAATTCTGGCCCGTATCCGCGAAGCGCACAATCCGCAAGATGATGAATGTAACAAAGAGGACACAATAAAACATGGAGCATGATCAAAAAGGCGCATTGATTTTCATCCATATGCAGCAAGAAGGCGCATGCACCTTCGGGCGCACATTAATCGATCGCGGCATGCGCGTGAAAACGATCAGCACGCCCCGCTTTAATATGGATGAAATTGAGGCACTGCGCCCCGATCTTCTGGTCGTGATGGGCGGCCCGATCGGTGTGTATCAGGCCGAGGACTTTCCCTTCCTCAAAACGGAAATCGATATCATCAAAAAACGCTTAGAAGCAGGTCTGCCAACATTGGGCGTCTGCCTCGGCTCACAAATGATGGCTGCCGCCTTGGGATCAAAAGTCTATAAAGGCCAGCAAGGCACGGAACTCGGCTGGAAGCCGCTGACCCTCACCGAGGCGGGCAAAGATTCGCCCGCAAAACATCTCGCAGGCGATCAAACGCAAATGTTCCACTGGCATGGTGATACTTTTGATTTACCAAGCGGCGCAGAGCTTCTGGCTTCTAGTGCGCAATACCAAAATCAGGTCTTCGCCTATGGCAAGCACGGCCTTGGTCTGCAATGTCACCCCGAAGTTGGGGCGCAACAACTCGAAGAGTGGTTCGTCGCTTTCCACGAGGATATTACGGGAGAAGATGCGCTTATCCCTGTGCATGAATTACGCGCCCAAACGCGCGCCAATATTGAAACACTCAATAAACAAGCTAAGCTGTTTTTGGAAGCTTGGCTGGATGAGGCAGGACTTTAATAATGCGCGAAATCGCTCTCGATACCGAAACCACAGGAATGAACCCTTCAACGGGCGATCGCATCATCGAGATCGGCTGCGTAGAAATGATGAACCTTGTCCCGACGGGAAACACGCTCCAGCTTTATATCAACCCTGAACGTGATATCCCCGCCGAAGCCACGGCCGTGCACGGCATCACCAACGAATTCGTAGCCGATAAGCCGACCTTTTCGGAAGTCTATTCGGACTTCATTGAATTCATCGGCAAGGATTCCAAGCTTGTCATTCACAACGCCGAATTCGATATGAAATTCCTGAACGCGGAGCTACACAAAGTCGGCCACGCAGCCATAAGCTGGAGCCGCGTTGTTGACACACTGGCGATTGCCCGCAAAAAATTCCCCGGCTCACCCGCCAATCTTGATGCGCTGTGTAGGCGCTTTGACATCGATAATTCGGACCGCACCTATCACGGCGCGCTTTTGGACTCCGAATTGCTGGCCGAGGTTTATCTTGAGCTTTTAGGGGGCCGCCAACATGGCCTTAGCCTGTCTGATGACAAAAAATCTGGCAGCGCCGCCGGCGCGTCGGGTAAAAAAAGCAAGCGTCCATTCCGCGAACCGCGCGTCTTTACGCCTAGCAAAGAAGAACTTGCCGCCCATCAGGCGCTGGTCGAACAACTCGAAGATCCAATCTGGAAAAAGAAATCAGCTTAAGCTGTGCCTTTGGCTTCCGCTTGCGCCGCTTGGCGTGCTTCCTCAATTTCTTTACCAAAACGATTCATGTAGAGTGCGTGGAAATCAACAGGGTTCAAAAGCAGCGGCGGATAGCCGCCTTGGACAGTTATATCGCTAAGGATTTGGCGGACATAAGGGAAAACCATACGCGGCATTTCAATCAGCAAAAGCGGATGATGATTGTCTTCGGGAACGCTCTCGCCAATCGAGACCGTCACACCGTACTGTATTTCGGCGATGAAAATCGGATCTTCCCCGCGCAATGCAGCGGCCCGCACATTCAAAACAACTTCAAACAAATTATTGAGATCAGGATCTTCAAGCTTGCGCGCATCCATTCCGATATTGATGTCCATTTCCGGCGCGGATTTATTGGGACGTAGAGAGTCCGGGGCGCTTGGATTTTCAAACGACAGATCACGGACATATTGCGCGTGGATGGTCATAGGCATGTCTTGTGCTTCAATGGGCGCGTCCTCTGCGCTCACAGAGGCCTCTACCTTGTCGTCTTTACCGTTCTTCGCTTTTTTATCGTCTTTTGCTTTCGCCATGGTCTCTCTCACTCATAAAGTTCATGTCTTCCTGCTTAGCATGCACGCGAAACACCCTCAAGGTCTAGTATCTTTATCATCATCCAGCGTTTCATACTCGCCTTCGATGACATCAGGATCAAGCGGCCTGCGCGCCTCAAACTCGTTACCAAATCCATGTGTCTCAATACCCCACTGTGTATGGGTTTTAATGATATGACGCAAAAAGTCCCGTGCAGCCGGCACCAAAAGCAGAAACCCGATCGTGTCAGTTAAAAACCCCGGTGTAATGAGTAAAGCGCCAGCCGCAACCAGGCAAAACCCGTCAAACAGCTCACTCAAAGGTATGCGGCCTTGATTCGCGGCGCGCTGCATTGATGCAATAGTTTGTAGGCCTTGTAAGCGCACAACATTCCCGCCAATCACGGCGGTCAAAAGCGCGAATAACAAAGCGGTCCATATCCCGATTTCATCGCTGATAGCTGCGAAAATCGCTAGCTCCACAATCGGAATCACCACAAAAATAATAAAAAACGGCATAACACTTGTCCTTTACCTATGCAGACATAATGTATTACATAGGGCGTTACAAATGTTAAGGCTAGGGCTTTAAATCTAAACCGTGTTAAAATAGAGTACTACCGAAGCAATTAGAGGAATGTTAAAAACGTGGCAGAAGTAATCGTATATGGGCTGGTCGCCGCTGGATTGGTGTTTTGGCTGTCCAATATTTTAGGCACACGCAACGGCGAAGAGCGCGAGCGCCCTGACCCGTTCACAAGCCATCCCGAAGAAGCCCCACCGCGCACTGACATCTATGCGCGCGATCAAGACACAGGCCTTTCTATGCAGGATAAAATTGAACGCCTCGCCGCTGAACCTACGAAAACACTCGGCATCGATAATAAAACTGCTGAACATGGTTTGCTGGACATCGCCCGTGCCGATAAATCCTTTGATGTCATGTTCTTCCTCGAAGCCGCGCAGGATGTTTTCGTCATGGTTGTAGAAGGCTTTGGCAAAGGTGAGCGCGATACCTTGCGTGATTTGCTTTCTGATAACGTATACAAGAGCTTCGATGCTGCTATAGCAGAGCGCGAAAAATCCGGCGAGACTCTGGAGAACGAAATTCACGCCATTAAAAAAGCGGAGATTATCGAAGCCAAACTTGAGGGCAAAAAAGCCGCCATCACCGTACGCTTCATCGCCGGTGAAACCAGTATCACCCGCGACAAAAACGGTGAAATCCTGTCGGGTAATCCTGATAAAATCACGGACATGCGTGATATCTGGACCTTTGAGCATGAAATCAAATCTCGTGACCCGCGCTGGCTCGTCACCGAAACCCGTGGCGATTTTGACGGGGATAATGAGATCATCCCCAATTCTGGGACATAGCCAGACCCGACCGACTCATGTTCTGATGGGAACATGCGCATATCGTATTTTGTAATCATTCTATGCTTGGGCCTCATCGGCTGTGCTGAGTTCACACCCGAAAAAGAAGCCAAGCCGCCTTTGGTGTTGAAGCAAAGCGCCTTCGAAGAATTGCCGGGCTGGAACACCGACAATCTGCACGCATTCATTCCGGCCTTTGAAAAATCCTGCGCGCGCATTGCCAAAAAACCCTCCGATGCTAGTTTCGGCCCGATGAAAGAAGCGGGAACCTACGGCGATTGGCAAACACCCTGCGCCGAATTCGCCGCGCTTCAAAATCCATCCAACGAAACACTACATATCTTTTTTGAGCGACACTTCACGCCCTATACAGTTTTTGCAGGCAATGATCCCAAAGGGCTTTTCACGGGCTACTACGAAGCCTCTTTGAAAGGTGCGCGTATAAAATACGGGCCTTATCGTTATCCGCTGCATACGCGGCCCGAAGACCTCATCATGGTCCAGCTCGGTGATTTCCGTGAAGAGCTTAAGGGCCAGCGTATTGCCGGGCGCGTCATTGATGGCAATTTGAAGCCGTATGAATCGCGCGAAGAAATTGTCGCCGGAAACTGGCCGCATAACGATAAAGTCCTGGTGTGGGTCGACGATCCTGTCGATGCATTCTTTGTCCAGATCCAAGGCTCCGGCGTGGTTGAGCTGGCCGAGGGCGGCACAATGCGCATTGGCTATGCCGGGCAAAATGGCCACCCGTATTATGCCATCGGCCGCGAGTTAATCAAACGCGAGCAGCTGACCAAGGAAAACGTGTCGATGCAATCTATCCGTGAATGGCTGGCTGCGCATCCGGACGAAGCCGATGAAATTATGAACACCAATAAATCTTACGTTTTCTTCCGCGAGCTAGAAGGCGAAGGACCGTTAGGCGGTGAGGGCGTAGCTTTAACGCCTGGACGTTCGCTGGCGATTGATCGTTCCATTATATCCTACGGCATGCCGGTCTGGGTGGATATTGAAGAACCGCTCAAAGGCGCCGGACATTTGCGCCGTCTGATGATGACCCAGGATACAGGCGGCGCCATCAACGGCCCCGTTCGCGGCGATGTTTTCTGGGGCTATGGTGAGCGCGCCGAAAGCCTCGCAGGTCCCATGAAGTCCAGTGGCCGTTATTGGATGTTACTCCCTAAAAAGAATTAATGTACCGCATCACATTAATGCTGTTGCACGCTCTTTTTTCTAACGGCATAGTGCATGCCCAATGTCTTTTAAAGGGTGTGTAATGTTTACTCGTTCAAGTAATTTTAATGGCGCTGCAAGGAATCATTTAAAAGAAATTCCTACAAAAAAACATGTCGCTCATTTCGAAGGGCACCTAAAAAAAATAACAGACCGTGTAAACGCTCTTGCAAGTGCTCGAGGGACAATCGTTTTTGCGAAAATCGGACCCGAAGAGAAAAGCGCAACTTTAGAAAACATCCGCGATGCGTACGCGGAAGGGCCGGTTATTTCAGTTCATTTATATCAAAAGAAAAAAGAAGATGCCCCGACAGTTTTGATTGGTACCTACGTTATGGGCTTCAAAGGCAAAGGGCTATATTTAGTAAACGACAATTCTAGTATGGCATCGGATAATCTCGGTAAACAGATGCTATATCATCAAGCACAGCGCCCGACAGAGTTAGATCAATGGATGCGATATTTGCCTTAAGCTGCTCCAGAGTGGTCGCTCCGATAATATTCGACGTTACAAACGGGCGGGAATTCACAAAGGCCAGCGCCATTTGACATACATCCAACCCATGCTTTTCCGCCACAGCAATATAGGCTTTGACCGCATCATTGGCTTGGGGCGTATCACGAGCAATATCACCGTCAATTAAAGTCCAGCGCGTACCTTCCGGCCGCGCCCCGTCCAGATATTTTCCGCTAATCATACCCGTTGCCAGCGGTGACCACGCCAATAATCCGCAATCCTCGGCCGCGGCAATTTCCTGAAAATCCGGTTCAAACAACCGGCAGAGTAATGAATATTCATTTTGGATGGATTGCATGCGCGGTAAGCCGTGCTTTTCGGCAAGCGCGAGATATTTCATCGTCCCCCACGCGGTTTCATCTGACAGGCCGATATGCCGGATCTTCCCCGCCTTGGTAACCTCATCCAGAGTTTCCAGCACCTCAACAAAATTGGCCTCAACCGCCTCGGCATCAAATTTCGGGTTAAAACCCCATTGCTGGGAAAAGTGATAAGACCCACGGTTCGGCCAATGCAACTGATAAAGATCAATATAATCGGTTTGCAATCGCTCGAGAGAGGTATCGACAGCCGCCAGAATATTGGCCCTATCTATTTTGTAATCTCCGCCGCGAATCCATCCAACACCCGGCCCTGCAATTTTAGACGCCAGAATAACATCCCCGCGCCGACCTTTGTTTTGTGCAAACCACGTGCCGATAATTTTTTCCGTCGCACCGTAAGTATCCGCTGTGGGAGGCACGGCATACATTTCGGCGGTGTCCCAGAAGTTCACGCCCTGATCCAGCGCGTAATCCATTTGCGCGTGACCGTCAGCTTCGGTGTTCTGGCGTCCCCATGTCATGGTCCCAAGGCAAATCGCGCTGACATCAAGGTCCGTGCGGCCCAATTTACGGTATTGCATAAAAGAAAATCCTTTGCGTTTTTAAACTTACAAGATCGGTTTTCTAAACAAATAGGTTTGTATGTCGATATTGCCAAGGGCATCACGCAAAGGGCGTGGATACGTCAAATCAACACCGCTCTCAAACACAACCGGCAGGATTTTATTAAACGCCTCAATCTTGGCCGGATCAACTGTGACGCGGTTAATGCTGGCGTCTTTTAATCTAAAACCCGTAACAGGGTCATCTTCAAAACTACATTTGATACTTTCCATCCGATAAGACCCAAACGCATCCGTGTTCGTATACCAGATCCGCACGAATTTCTCACCCACAAGCTGCTCAACACTACTAAGTTCCAGCGTACTCGGATATTGTACATTCATTTCCAAAAACACGCGGCATGTTCCAAACCATAGGCCACCCCTGAAAGGCGCAAACAAGTAATAACTTATCCAGCCAACCACTAAAACGCTCACCGCAACAGCGCCATATTTGAACATCTTTTTCCGCTTGGCATCGGAAGATTTCTGCAAACGGCTTTCCTTGATCGCCGTTTCAATTTCCTGATCTGCTCGCTTTTCTGGTTCGTCGCTAAAATCCATCTGCTCGGATTCCAATTGTTTTTGGAATTCGGGATCTTTTTTCCGTCTCAGGATCTTATCTGCAATAGAGAGATCGACCATAGCTTTCTTCCGTTACGCCCTAATGATTACGCTAAAGAAACAATGCGTTCGGCCGCTTCTTCTTTTTGCGCTTTTTTGCTGGCTTCAACCATTTCATCCACCAGCTCTTCAATAATAGCACTCACCATAGCCGTGCGCGCTTCGCCATCTTCGCTGCGCTCCAAAACACGGCGGCGAATTTCATTGCGGGCGCTTCCGCCCGGATACATGCTGGCCAGAACCTGCCGCGCGCGGCTGGCTCCCAGCTTGACATACAGCCTGTTACGAATAGCCACGTCTTCTGCGGATGTCGACAGCGCCCACAGCTCAATCGGCCCCAGCGTGTTATAAAGATGCTGCTCATAGCGTCCATCCGTTGTTCCCAAAACAAACAAACATGGCGCTCCGATAGATTTCGGACCGGTCAGTTTATGGCGAATGACATTGCGCGCAGTCTCTGAAAGCCCGAAGCGTTCCTGCACATCGTCAACAGCCTTGTCAGAAATCGCAGTACCCAGGACCCAGACACCTGTCGCCAAATCGACCATGTCTTTATGGAAGTCGTCCAAAAGCTGTGAGGTCAAAACAATCTGTACCCCGCGTTTACGTCCTTCACGCACATCACGGATAATTTGGTTGCGCACAGACGGCGAGTTACTGGTTCTGTGAAACTCGTCATAGCAAAGACGCTTCGGTGACTCGCCGATATCCTGCAGGCGCAGCTCATGGTATTGCTGGTATTTACGCGGCACATGCTGCACGGCTTCCTTGCTCATCCACCAGCTACGCACCAAAGCATGACGCGCCAGCATATACATGATTCCCGTCTGGCGGTCCGCGGTTTCATCGCCCTGCGGCGCCACATCCATAAGGTCCAGCGAGCATATGCGTGCATCGGCAATGTCGAACTGTGTGACCGAAGACAAAATCGGGTATTCGCGAATGGCCGAGGTGACCATCCGCTCAAACGCGCCGATCACCGTTTCCGTACTGAAACCCACCGCCGTTTCTTCCAAAAGGCTTCTAATTTGCGGCCTGCGCGACGCCGTGATCGCATCACCCAATGTCGGCACCGCATGGCGCTGCGCTAAATTGGCAATGTGATATTGTTCTAGCTCGAACATCTTGTCGACCACATCCCACCAATAAGGATCAGTCGGCAAGTGAACGTTAAATTTTTGCAAAGCTTCGTCAACTTCAGATTCCAAACGCGGCAAATAAGGGCGCGGCTCCGCGTTTGCAGCTTCGTCCTCCCGCCAGCGATACATCTCATCAATCACAAGGCCGCAAAGCTGTTGCATCCCGTCATAGGGCTTATCGTATCCGGGCGGGGTACACAGCATCGTTAAAAGCTCAACCAGATAACTGCGCTCATCCATCAAAGGCTTACGGCATCCAAGCTGCGTATCAAACGGGTTGATTGCATATTGATGTGACATCTGTAGGCGGTAATACGCCGCTTCGTGTTGACGTCTGAGCGGTAAAGCCTCACGTACAAGGGAAATAAGCCCCGATGAGGACGGCCCGATATCAATCACTGCCACATATGGCAATTTGCTCAGGCCCGGTGATAAAATTGTACCCAGATTCAAAGTGTTCAGGAGAACAGATTTACCAGCACCCGGCTGCGCGAAGATCAGATCGAACCATGTCGTCGTCAAGTTCGTCCCTGTTTGATATGGCCAGACTTTTCCGTCCGGCGTTCTGAACACCATTGCCCCATCTTCAAACGGGCTGGATGGGCGCTGCCAAGGCAGCAGCTTCATCATTTCATACATCGGCGCAATACCTGTTGGGGCCGTCCCGGAACAATGGATTCCCATCGCCGAAGACATCACACAATCAAGCGGATCGCCGGAAAACTCACTCACCTGACAATAGCCCCAACTCTCAATCGATTGCAGTAAGATAGAAAGCCGGTCGAGAATGGCGTCTTTTTCTTCGAGGTTGCACCACGTCGCAAACGAAACCCGCATGCGCACAACAGGCTCTTTACGCGCCATGGATTGCAAGCCTTCCAAGGAGTATTTGATTTGCTTATTCGCCGCATTCGTCGGCCCCATAATGGTGGCGATAAATGTACGGAACGACGTCGCATAAACACCGCCACCCTCCAGCAGGAAGGAAATCCGGAACGGAATATCCGCCTCCACAAGACGGTTTAGAAGGCTTGGAAACGCCGTCGCATCCATCGGTCCCAGAGTCATATCCCCGCCGGCCCACAGCAAATTACCAATACGCACTACCGACTTGCCGATCACTTTCGCGTCTGCCGCCGTGATTTGGTTCGGCAAGCTTGGCCACAGCAGATCCGACATATCAATCTTGTTCTTAGGCATACGCGGCGGGATGGGATCGCCCGGTAAACAAGGCTTCCATCGATCATTCGCCCGATCAGGGAACAGATTATTACGCACATGCATGAGCGCTGTATGGACATCCAGTAATTGCCCACGAATCGCCAGCTCATCAAGCGCCGACATGATAGCAGAAACATAACTTTTATGGCGCGTACGCAAAGGCTCTAGCGCGGAATAAGGATATTGCGCATTAGGGGCATTCACCCAGTTTTTAACGTCTTCCTTCGCCTTTTTGGTAGAGCTTTCAAATTCATTTTTGGTCAGAATACTGGGACGGGTCCACAGAACAAAATAAGCCTCCTCATGCGTCAAAAACCTCTCCAGATGCCGCACGCGCTCGTCAAAAACATCTTGAACCTCCAGCCCGATATTCTCAGCTGTCTTGCGAGATGGCCGCAAAAGCGATTCCAGCTCTTCGCGGATCCGGTCCGGATTTCTGGCGAAATAGATCTGCAGCGCATGACCCTGACGGTCAAACCGCGAGCCCATTTTAATAGTCGCAGATTCAACGATATGATTATACTCTTCATCTCCTATTATCTGGCGGCTACCCTCGATTTTGACATAGGACACGAGCGATCCGTCGGTCGACACAATCGTTGTCTCATTATCAGCAGTCTCAAGTTGGATAAATGAGGATATGGATTGCCGGAATGCCTTCTGGAAAGGCATCATTATTTTTTCAAAAACATTCATTAAAGACTGATCACATTGCTCTGCTTGAACTATAGTAAGGCTCTACTATTAATATAACTGATATAAGCATCTCATCCTAGGGTCAAAATACCCGTAGGCCCGAGAAGAAAACGGAGCCTTGAGTAAGAGGCTCCGTTTCCATTTCTGAGTGCTAAGTTAAGTTAAATCTTATATTACAGTGTCTCGAACTTAACGGAGTTAAGCTGAGGTGTATCAACCGCTGTACCATCACCTACTGTGTTAAACATCGCTTCTGATATGATCGGGAACGCAAACAATGCGCCGCCCGCTGCGAGACGAATAGCACCATCTTTCAATGGTGTCTGTGTTGGGTTCTCAACATGATCTTTAATTTTCATGATACCCAAAACGCCGATTAATACCCCCAAAAGGTATGAAAGCGCCGAAATCAAACCTGGAATGTCGGAAATAGAATTTACGATATTTTCAGCAATATTACTGAAGTTATTGCCGCCTGCCCCGCCGCCGCCTGCAGCAGCATAAGCCTTTGTGGATGTCGAAAGCGCGCCTGCGGTAATAGCAGCGCCTGCTGTATAATAAATGTTCTTGAACATTATGTGTCTCCTCTAATCGATTGTGCCCAATTGTCATGCATAACACAGGAAAAATTGCTTCCCTTCATATTACAGTATCACAAAAAAAATTAATTTTCAGTTAAGAAATTGCCACATTTTTGCCACATTTAACAAAAACTATGTAGCAGAGGCTAATTTTTGATAGATTGAAATCCATTGTGGCGGGGCTTTTCCGCCGAAAGGCCCGTCTTTGGACCGCCAATAGGCTAATATCTGTGGAAACTGGTTAAACTCCAAATCCGCTTCTTTAATAATTCGTCGATCTAGGGGAAAAAGACGTACACCTTTCAACTTTTGCATACGAGCTTTGTAATGGGACGGCGCCAGATAGTCCCGCAAAACGGTGGAAAGAATATAAGGATCGTCAGTGCTGATCCGGTTTTTAGCTTCCTCTCGGCGGCTCATTATAACATCTAGAGATTTTCGTGCCGCTTCCGCCACTGGACCTTGAGAAATCCGCGCCACGTAAATGGAACGGGCAATATGGTGTAATTCGGCCTGTTCAATCTCCGGCAGCCATAAAAGTACGCCCGATCGCATCTCGCTGACCTTATCCAAGTTAAAACATTGGTGGCAAAAGATGCAAGTCGTTGCCAGATTGGATTCTTTGAAGTCAGTTTTGTCGCCATTCAGGAAGTGAATTTCCTGATACTTCTTCGATTGGAAGCCGCAACACTGACATGTGAAGTCATCGCGCTCTAAAATTTTTTGCTTAATTTCTGTAGAGAGTTTCGCTAACTGTCCCCCGCCGCCAGTCTTGTGTTTCGATGACGGTCTTTTGATGCTGAGCATAAGGGGAAGTTTTTCCATGACGCTATTATACACAGGTTTAAAGCTTATGAGAACACAATCCCGTAATTGGAAATCCCAAGTGTATTTTGAACCGCAGTCAGCAATGGCCCCAAATTCACGCATAAGGCCCCCGCAACAATATGCGTCACGGCGGCCATCATAGAAGCCTGCTGGTTACCCTCCGCAACATTGCGGACAATGAACAACCCGCGCACAAAGCTAAGCAAGCCAACAATAATCATGAATTTTGTGATGGCCGTAATAACAGCATGAAGCGCACTAACCTCATTGGTTGTCAAACCCTCGATATATTGTAACTCAGCATAAGATCGTGTCACAGGACTTCCGGCAAATGTGGTTGATGTCGCACGTAAGATTTCATTATATGAAATCAGTGCCCCGCCCATAATAAAGGTCATAATAGTGCCAAGCCCGCCAGGGCCTTTTGCTCCGTCCTGCGCGCTTTTGATCAGGCGCGATATACCGATCATGATGAAAATCATACCGGCAACAAACGCAAAGAATGTGAGCACAACATGGATAGGCCCAAAAATATCGTTCACAAAACAAACCAGCATACCATCAAGGCCAATACTGGCCTCAACGACATCCGGGCATGCGCCGGTGCCGCCTAATAAAGAACTAATCAAGCCGCCCAGAAAGCCGTCACCGTCATTATACCCCGTAACCGGCACGGCTGCGTTCGCACTCAGGGCCGCATTGCTGACCGTATTTCTGAAAACCTCCACCATAACCGGAAGCGCGAAGAACGCACCGCCTGCCAGTAAGCGTGAAATCCCTTGCATGATGTCGACTTGCTGAGGGTTTAAAACATGATCACGGATTTTAAGAATGCCCCAAATGCCGAGCACTAATCCAAAGAGATAGGCAATCGCGGTCAGAAACGCTGGAAAAGCACCAGTATGGAGGATGACGCTACAAATAAGCTGTCCAGCACTAGATCCGCCAATAACGCCAGACGCACCAGAGGTAATCGGATTACAGGCTGTTTGTGAGTAACCGGAGTACAAGAATCCAAGCCCGCCAAAAATCTCACTGATGGTTGAAAGAATGCCGCCATCATTCGGCCCGTCAATGGACACGAACATGGCATTGTAAATCGTCGGTATAGCAAAGAGTGCGCCCGCAGTTAAAAAGCGAATGACAGGTTGGTGAAGGGGTGTATTATCCGGCGAATCTACATGATCGCGAGTTTTCAAAATCGCATTAACTGCGATAATGAGGCCCAATAAATAAGCAAAGGCAGCAATGAGGCTAGGTGTTCGTTGAAGGGAGTCAATGATATTCGCCAGAATGTCATTCACATTCAGGGTCGGTATAATGCTCGACGTAATGCCAAACAACGACGATATTGCTGTGGCAACGCTGCTCGTATCGAACAAAGGGTCATCAAGTCCGCCGCTGAATGTATTCAACAAGGATTCATAAACAATCGGTAACGAAAAGAACATACCGCCGCCAATCAAACGAATCATCGCAGATCTAAGAGCTGTTTCTCCTGCGCTTGAAGAGTTACCAGGCTTCTCAACATGTGCTTTTAACTTCAAAACACCTTGAACGCCCAGCAATAGACCCAACAGATACGCAATCGCGGCGACAAGTCCCGGAAGCTGATTACTCGACGCGATAATGTTATCTGAAACATCGCTGATATCTTGCGCGAAGGCTGGATTAACAGTGAAAATGAAAAAAAGACCAATAACGGCCAACGCAGCTTTGAGCCGCGCGCCAAGAACACCCCCGATATCCTTGTCATTACACACCATGCGTATATTACACCACATTTTGTCTTAATTTTTTATTAACAAACACTAATAAAAGATGAAAAAAACACTGCATTTCATCTAGATAGTATAAAACGCAGTGTTATCATAAAGATAGTCTATTGAGACAGCGCACCTTGCGTGCCGCGCACAACCCACAAATCATTCTCAATTTGTATAGATTTAATGCGGCCAAGGCCGGAAACGGTGTCTCCAACTTCGATAAGCTGGAGGTCATTAGAGCCTTTTTTAGCAATAGACGCCCGCCCTGGCTGCGCGGCCCTTAAGACCCAGTTTATAGTTTTTGGCTGCGCTTTTGGCTTTGAAGCGGTCGGTTTAGGGGTGGGCTTTGGCTCTTCTGCGGCCGGTGCTTTGGGAGCGGCTGCAGGCGTTTGCTCCATCTCGCGAAGGCCCTCCTCAAGCGCTTTGCTCCTGGCTTCTTTAGCTTGAATATCCTTTTCGAGCGCCGCCAGCTTTTCTTCCAGTTCCCTGACCTTCGCTTCGGCCGTTTGAATACTGCTCTCTAATTTCGAATTTTGTGCTGTAAGTTCAGATTGCTGCTCCTCGAGCATTTCAACATCTTGTTCAATCGCAGCTTTTTCAGTCATCACCGCGCTGTTTTCAATGACAGATGAAGGGGTAGGAGTGGCTGCTGCTTCAGGCGGGGGTGCAAAAGCATCCACGCTCATATCCTCAGGCAGTTTGGAAGTATTTTCCTCTTCTTCCGATACGATAGGATCAATCGCAAAAGCGTCAATCCCCTTCTCAGCCATCGTTGGAGCCCCCTCAATTTCTTCGATGTCTATATCTTCGATGGGCACAGCTTTGCGAACTTCATAAGGCGTACCCAGACTGTCTTCCAGATCGGCAAGATCAAGCTGCGGAGTGTCTGCGCTGGGTGGCGGTGTTAGTGGCTCTGAACCTTCTATACGCACCGGCTCTTCCTCTGGCGCTGGGTCAGAAAGGTCAATCATATCCGCATCCGCTTGCATGCTCGCGGGCATAGGCGGAAGGTTTTCTTGCTCCTCACTCAGAGAAACTGTGCCATCAGCCTCGGGAAGTTTGGTGTCAGCCATGGGCGGCAATGCGCCCTGTTGTTGATTGCTATTTGAAGATCCGCCGCCTTGCCCAAGGAAAAACAGACCCGCAAATATGACGACAATACCGCCAACGATAAACATAAAATATTTTTGCACAAATGTTTTTTGCCCTGCACCAGCAGGCTTTGAAGGCGGCGCAGATTTTTTATCCTTTGCGGGAACAGCTTCATCGTCATCTTCAAAGTCGACATCAAGATCATCCCATGAATCATCATCAAAATCATCGAGATCGTCTGCATCCATATCCAAATCCAGATCGTCTTCGTCCTCATTTTTTGGGGGATTATCATCTTGCATCATCATGTTTTTTAACCGTTCAGTGTGTCTCTAAATTCAATTTAAAACTGAACCTGGCGTATAACAGGCTCAAGAAACAATATACCCATTGGTGTACCGGCTTCAACACGAATAAGTGTTTCAATCTCATCGACCTCATCATCAATAATATCACGAAGCTCTTGGCCGGCCTCTTCAACACCTGATGCAACTTCTTGATCGTTATCAGTATCGTTAACTTGCTCGGACACGGTTTCACCTTCAATCGTAACTGTTGTGCGCCCGGATTCTGAAATCGCAGATGCAAGTCCTTCAACAAACGCCGCCGCCGCAGGCAATGCTACTCGTTGTAAGTAGCGTTTATCCACCTCTGTCGCCAGCCCTGGAAGGCTTGTCCCGGGATCAAGTGCTACTGCATCAACCGCAATGCTTTCACCATCATAGATGACTGTATTAAAATTTAATGTCAAATATTCACGTTGCACATCAAATTCACCAATAATCCTTGAACCCATCAAAGGCCCGGACATCATCTGCGCCAAAACTGGCCCGGGAACATCTGTGTTAGCTTCAATTAAAAGCTGTGCATATTCAATTTCACCGGCCGGAAGGACAACTTCTTCAATAACCTGTGGCTGCGCTTGAGCTTGGTTTTGGGCAAGCGCATTGGTATTCGCACTGGCTAAAGTCGCTTCATCAGGCTCAAGGATAGAAGGGTCGCTGACAGCTAAGGAAGAGATATTATTTTGGCGGCTTTCTAGGATAGCCTGCATTTGCTCGGACATCAGATCGGCGAGGGCCTGAACTGCTTGCCCTCTGTCGTTATTCTCAGGCAGAGGAGCTGGCTGAATAACCTGAGTTTGCTGCAGCTCGCGCTCTAAACGCTCTTCCTGCAATTTTCTCCAACGTTGTAAAGGGTCTTCCTGCTCAACCTCTTGTTCAGGGACAGTCAAAATACCCACAGGCGGATCAACCGGCGTAGGAATAGCGCTCGTTCCTTCAAGAATTGCAATCTCGCGATCACGCTCATTGACTTCCTGAACAGCCTCCCGGTATTGCGGACTTGCGGCTTCGGTACCCGGCGGCGCAGAAACATCAGAGCCACTACCAACCAAAGACGTGTTCGTGGCGGAGTCATCCCCACCAAGGAACATAATTGCACCAAAAATCACGATAATCGCAACAGCAATCAGCCCGACTTTCAGCGCAGGATTGTCCCGCACCATAGAGCCAAGCGTATTATTCTTTTCTTCAAACTCATCAAAGCTGGCATCCTCCAGCTCAATGTCATTATCTACATCATCATTGCTCATTCAGCACATCTCCACGGCTAGATATACGGGCTCTCAATGTTTTTCCACGCTCTGACAGCAAAACAACAGGCGTTTCCTGCAACGCATAAACGCGTGTCCCATCAGCAGAAGAAACAGAAGATTCCCATGCGGGCGAGAGAAGCGTAAACGGTGTTCGTAAAATCGTCATACCATCTAGCTTATAGGCGGATGTCCGGTTATCAACGCCGCTTACATTCAAGCGTTCGGCATCCAAGGGCACAATCCCTTCTAGAATGCTGGTGAGATTCTTATCGCCCGCCGTGATAGAAACACGTGTTTGTATAAACGGTGTTTTCCCAAACGGCCCAATCTCCGGAATAATCGCATCAAAACGATAATGCACAATCTCGCGGCTTGTCTCCAGCGTCAAGACTATAGGTGTGTCCAGCGCCAGCAATCTTAAAGACATGTTCCCAAATGCAAATTCGGATTGCGGGGATATGCGGATAATATGCGATCCGTTTTCCGATCCCGATTCAATCACTTCAAAATCCCCCGCCCAGGTAATGTCCTGAATCGGCCACGGCGAACCAGAGCTATCAAGAATATTAATCGTCGTTACATGGCCATAAGCAACCTTAACGGAAACAGGTAGAGAACCGGGGTCAAGAGGAACAGTCTGCACCGCCACCTCCGGCTTTGGATTGGGATAGACGGGAATTTGCACGGATTCTTGTGTGCGATCAAAGCGCTCAAGCAAAGCACGAATTTCCTCAGGTCTTAATGGCAACAGACCTTGCAGCGCGGCATCGAAGGCTTCTTTGCGTGTCTCTGTTTCTATCTCTTCGGGAGATTTCTCAAAATCAAATTCGGTGTCATCAAAATTTAAACCTGGCGGGCCTGGCGGTAACAAATCGCCGGAATTTTGTGGATTGTCGTTGATCGTGTTAAGACCGGGTGGCGGTGCAAACGGTCCTGAATTTTGCTGAGAAAAAGCGGCGCCTGAAGACAATATACAGACAGCAGCAACGCTCAGTACAAAATTGAATTTAAAAAAACGCATAACGGTGTCTCAAAATGATATCCAATCTAGAGGATACCATTACAAAAAAGAGACTGTCACCTCTCAAATCAATAAAACGCCAGAAACACACAAGGTTTTTTCACGAAAACCTTTAACCGGAAACCGCGATCCACTGTTCAATCCCAACACCGTTTGAGCTCTCAAGACGTGGCACCCGAACAACAACCAAAGTTACGATCATCCGATCGGTTCTCTCTTTTGATCCCGATTGATATGTAATAATCATCGGCAACTCGATGATCCATTGATAACGTCCGGCAACCAGACCTTCTGATTTCAAGATGGGCGCGCCTCTGGGGATAGCGGTTACTATTTGCTGGTTGGCTTCAACCTGTTCGATAATGCGTGAGCGTTGCAGCGCTTCTGTAAAGCTTTGCCACCCGCGGCGTGTAAAATTGCGCGAGGCCTCCTGCAAACGCCGGCGGTAATCATTAAACCCAAAGGTCATAACCTCTGACGACGCCTGTGCAACCCATGACATCAGCGCAGGCGAACTCATATTCGGCTCCGCCAGCGATACCATCGGGATCAAGCGCCCGTCTTCGGTCGTCGCAAAATACCTGTTTTCCGGCTGGTGAACATTAATGACAAAAAACATTGCGCCAATCAGGCCCAATATCACAAACCCTTGTAATACAGCGACTTTCAAAAGGCTGCGATAGCCATCGCGATAATATTCATTGCGAACCAGAACCTTGCCAAGTCCACCGCTATCTTTATCTTCGGGGGCTTTGTCCGCCGCATCGCCCTGCTGAGTCTTAGCTTTTTCAACCATGATTTTGTTTTATGTGCACACGCGCTGTTGTTTTATAAAAAATAAAATAGATCACTCTTTTTTATAGTGAACCAAAAAACGATTTTTCACAATATCGCATTTTTTCTTCGGATTTTTGACATTTTCAAACGGGACTTTTGCCAAAATCTTGTGATAGAATGGAATTTGGCATGCGTTAAAGATAAAAGCGGCACGTAAAACGGGGCCGGCAGGGCATATTAATGACGGTAAGGACACATTTGAAAAGAATATGCGTGAATACACTTTGTGTTCTCGTTATGTGTTCTTTAATAACGTCGTTACCACTTGGCGCAGCAAATGCCGCTCGCGGGAGTACGGAGGTTCCTGAAACATCTGGTTCTGGCGGATTTCCGGGCTTAGAAGGCCTTGGTGAGGGTTTGGGAGATGTGCGTTCACCGTCACCAGCGCCCGCACCATCACCCGCACCAGCGCCCGCACCCAGACCTGATCCTACCGGAGGTTTTTCGTTGCCGCCGCCAAGTGCGCTGCCTAACAATGGCTCCACATCAGATACTTCATCTGGAGGAACGGCTAATCCTCCGACACTCGTAGTTCCAGACACACCCTCAATCCCAAATGTAGATACAATTATCCCTGATCTTCCAGCTATCCCTGATCTTCCAGCTATCCCTGATCTTCCCGGCTCCATTAACGACGGCATTAACACCATACAAGATACGGTAAACGGCATACAAGGTACAGCAGACGGCATCGTAACTGATCTGACTGGAGGCGCACTGACTAGCGTAGGGGATGCCGTAGGCTTTGCCAGAACCGCCGCAGAGATTTTTCAAGACCCCGGCAGGTTACTTGATTTAGCAGCAGACCAAGCCGTGGACTTTTTGGTTGGCTTTGGAACAGAGCAAGTCGGGCGCGTGCTCTCAGAACTTGGCGCGGGGCAACTTACTGAACTATTCGCCAATCTCGGCGTTGAGAACATTGCGGCGCTGACTGGCGACCTTCTTTCTGCTATCCCAGGTGATATTCTCGGTTTCGCGATTGATGGCCTCTCAGGGCTTCTTGGCTCTTTTCCTGGCGTTGAACAAATCATAAGCTCCATTCAAAACGCGGTGACAGGCGCATTGGAGGCAACAGGAATTTTTGGTGCTGGGGGTCTTTCTTCAGGCGGCGCTTCAAGCTGCGCCCTGCCAGGCGCTATTGCAATTGGCGCAAACCATCTTGGTATCCAAAGCAGCGTAAACTCCAACACAAGCGTAGGCTTCACTGGCCAGCGAAGCTGGATGCTCAACACGTTTTTTGTAGGCCAGGTCCTTCCTGCTTTGATGGCCTTTACCGAACAAATGTCCGCCGTCGCCACGCATCAAACAATGATCATTGGCACCTTTTTCGACGCCAAACAGCAACTGGAGACACAGCGCCTGGTACAGGAACTCCAGGTCGAGGCGCACAAAGATTACCAACCCAGCGAAGATTTTTGTTACTTCGGGACCAATGCGCGCAGCCTTGCAAACTCTGAAGCCAAATCCCAATTCAATGCCTACATGTTGTCTCGTCGTCAGCAAGCGCGGCATCTGGGGCAATACAACATCGGCGGCGGACAAAGTCAGGACGAAGACAAAGCCGGCCGCTGGGAACAATTCAAAGAGCATTTCTGCGACCCCCAAGACAATAACTGGCTGCCTTCGCAACCAGCCTCTGGTTTGGCCTTGGCCTGTACTAAACCTGTGCCCAATCCTGAATATACAAATGCCGATATTGATTATACGCGCCTTGTAGAAAACGCCCGCACAATCTCATTAAACAAAACCGGCCTCGTAAATTTCGAATTCAATTCCAATGTCAGCGAATTTGGCGGCGGTGCTCTCGGCCCCGCTGATCGTGCGGTCATGGCGCTTGGTAACAATCTCTATGGTCATGACGTTTTAACCCGCAAAATCGGAAGCGAACAGTTACGTCGCAAAAACATGCAGCCTCTTTATCTCGCATTACGCAGTGTCGCCGCAAAAAGAGCAGTCGCAGAAAACTCTTTCAATGCCATCGTCAGCATGAAATCGGCAGGCACAACGCATAAAGATAATTCCGGGGGTTTCAGCGGCGAAGATCCCGCCGACACATGGAAATTTCTGGGCGCGGTCCTGGCCGAGCTTGGTATACCCGAAAGCGAAATTCAGGGTATGATCGGACAAGAGCCGAGCTATTACGCGCAGCTCGAAATCCTGAGCAAAAAGATTTACCAGAGCCCGAATTTCTTTGCGAATTTGTATGACAAGCCTGCCAATATCAAACGCAAAAGTGTAGCCCTCAAGGCAATCGAGCTCATGGTCGACCGCGCGATTTATGAAAGCCAGATCCGCCAGGAAATGGTGGCCTCGGTTTTGCTGTCCGCGCGCCTGCGCGAACCGTTTAAAGAAGCAGAAAGAAACCTGCAAGCAGGAGGGCGTTAATCATGATGAAAAATCTTAAAACAATAGCCCTGACATTTTGTATGATCTCACTGTTTGTATCAGGGGCGCATGCAAGTACACTGTGCGAAAGTGCCGGCACCCAATTGGGTGCTGTTTCAACCGTCGCAAGCCAGATCACGACAAGCACCGTCAATAGCCACACAACTCAGGAATTCCAGGCCCACCGTATCTGGATGATCTCGATTTTCTGGGAAGACAACTTATTGCCCGCCATGATGCTAATGTCCGAACAATTAACGGCTGCTGCGATGAAACAGGCCGAAATCATCGGTGGATTTATGGACGCAAAACACCAGATGGAAACGCAGCAAGTGCTGCAAAAAATTCGTGCCCGCACGCACAAGGATTACCATCCCAGTACAGGCATGTGTGAATTCGGCTCCAGTGTCAAAAGCCTCGCCGCATCCGAGCGTCTGGGCGAAATCAACGCCATTGCCCTGGCGCAAAGATCGCAGGACCGCGCACTTGGAAATGCAAACACAGTCGGTTCAGGCGGTATCACCGGTGATATCTCCAGCCGCCTTAAACAATTCCGCGAGACATATTGTAACCCGATCGATAACAATGGTGGGCTTCTCTTCTTGTGCGAACATGATCAGGATGGAAATCCCAAGAACAGCGCCGGCAGTATAGGCGGTCAGGACCCTTCACGCCTCAACAAAGACATCGATTATGTTGCGACACTTGAATCTCCCTGGACCCTGGACGTGAACTTCACCCAGACTGAATCCGATGACCCGACACCGGCCGAAGAAGATGTCCTTGCCCTCGCAGCCAACCTCTATGGTAACGAAGTCTTTTTCCGTCCCGGCGCCAGCCTTTTTAAACCGATCATAAATGAAGAAGGCATAGAGGTCGTTTCAAACACGCAGCTTGCTTACATGGATGCCCGCGCGGTGTTGGCAAAGCAAAGCGTGGCAGAAAATTCATACAACGCCATCGTAGGTATGAAATCCGCAGGAACGGCGGGGTCTAGAGATTACCTTCAAGGCCTCCTCAAAGAGCTGGGCATTGATGATACAAATGCAAACGTGAATATTTCTGGTGAAAACAAAACAGAGCTCGATACTCTTTTAGGGGACGATCCAAGCTATTATGCGCAGATGGACGTCCTGACCAAAAACATCTATCAAAACACCGATTTCTACACAAACTTGTACGATAAACCTGCCAACGTTGAAAGAAAAGGCGTCGCGTTGCAAGCGATTGGCTTGATGCAAAAATTCGATTTACTCAAGAGTTATTTGCGAAACGAAGCAACAATGTCCATCCTTTTGGAACTCGCGGTGATTGATCTTCAAAGAGAGATCGAAAACCAGATGTCTGAGACCCGCCCTGGTGGTGAGACGGGTGGCCAATGATGAATAAGCGCATCATTATAGCGACAGGCTTTTGTATATTGGCGGCCTTTGTTGGCATCGCCGCCGCCTTTTTGACATTATCCCCGACCCCTTCGCAGCTTTTGAAACAGCAAAAGCTAAGCGCAATAAACCTCACGGGCTTTGCCCCCTATGTCGATGTTGATTACAAGGTTATCACGCCTGAGGCCACATTGATCAATAAACAAGGCCGCACGAACAAAGACGGTCACCTAAGCTTTTCCTATGATCCTCAAAAAACAAAATCACATGAGAATCTTATTTATGATGTTCATGTTAAAGATCCACATGACACACTCAGCATATTGCTGCGCGTAAATAATCAGACCGGGCGGATCGAGGCGTCTGGTAGCGGTGTTGAAGAATTCTCTGATATCATCATCACAACCTCTGATGGCGAGGTTCGTGCTTATTCCGATTGGGCAGGCATATTCAAAGAAAAGATGACACGCGGCCTTTTCGCAAATGAAGACAATCAAATCCAGGTTGCCCTATATGGGGCTGGTAATTTTCTCTACCCCGGGCAAACACAAAGCCCAGCAGTGATTCAGGTTTTGGATGCGCCGGGCGGCGGTGGACCGACATATTTAGGTGTAAACAATCTTCCTATTACAGATGAGCAGGCCGCAGCAGACATAGCGCAGGGCATTCCGATCATACGCCCGTCTCCTTCGCCCTTGAGCACAAGTAATAGAGCAGCGCTACAAGCAGAAATTAATGCCATCGAAAACAACTATGTCCAGGCGCTCATGGCGATGACTGAGCAATTAACCGCTGTAGGCCTGCAACAAGTTGGAATTATTGGCAGTTTCTTTGATGCCAAACAGCAACTCGAAACGCAAAGAACGCACCAAGAACTCAAAGCCGAAGCCGTAAAGGATTATCACCCCAGCGAAGAAATGTGCAAAATCGGATCTTACATGCGCAGCATATCCGCCACCGAGCAAAAAGCCCAATTCGATAAAAGAGTGCTGAATGAAATTCTCATGTCGCGCACCATGAATGAATACAGCGCAAGCACATCCGAAGGCTATGCCATGGATGCTGACGCGCGCCTGCGGCAATTCCGTACGACATATTGTGATGTTCGTGACAATAATTATGGATTGGCATGGATGTGTGATCACGATCAGGACGCTATGGGCGCAGGCGAACAAGGTGCAACGGATCCCATGCGCGTTAACAAGGATATAGACTTTTTCCGTACCATCGCATTTCCAGGCAGTCTGGATATTTCGTTTGAAAATACAAATATGACAGCCGATGAGGCAGATATCATTGCACTGGCCAAAAATCTCTACTGGCCCCAGCCTTTCGCATACCCCAAAGACAAAACTCTAAAAGACGCGGCGCCCGGCTACATGGATGCAAAAAGGGTAGTCGCCCTTATGAACATCGCCCATTCCAGCTACGCCAGCCTTGCGGGTATGAAGGCTCAGGCGCCTAAACCGGAAGAAGATGTTGAGCCAGGCTGGGCCTACATGAAGACAATGCTCAAGGATTTCGGCCTCCCCGAGGCGGAAATTGATGAGCTCGTTGGCGTCCGCCCCAGCTACTGGGCGCAAATGGATATTTTGACCAAAAAGATCTATCAAAATCCGAATTTCTACACGAATTTATACGACAAACCCATCAATGTAGAACGCATGAGTGTTGCGCTGGATGCTATTAAGCTCATGCAAATGCGCGACCAATTTGAATCCAATTTACGCCGCGAGATGATCTCTTCCGCGATGGTTGAAACCGAGCTTGAAAAAGAGTTTAAAAGAGCCCAGACAGGGCTTTTGGACAGTAATACACGCTAATATTGCTGCTTAATACCGAATTGGCACTCCTTTTGCATAGCCTGTATTTAAGAATATAGGACTTTAAAAGGATACAATATGGGCGTTTCCGCTTTAAGTGCTGCGCTTTCGGGCCTGAGCATATCGCAACAGCAAATCAATGTGATTTCCAACAACATCTCAAACGTTGGAACGCCAGGCTATACACGGAAGATTTTGCCGCAAAGTACTTTGTCTATCAACGGCGTAACCGCTGGTGTACGTGCCGAAACGCTGATTCGTCAGGTCGATATTAACCTTGAACGCGAGCTCTGGACCCAAGTCAGCGCCGTAGGCTCCCTCAGCGTTCAGGAAGCTTATCTGCAACGCATAGAACAATTCCACGGCCCGCCGGATCAGGAAATTTCAATATCGGCAGATCTTGCCCGGTTAGAAGACGCTTTTGCTGCCCTGGCTGATACGCCTGAAGATTCAATCCGTCAGGCTGCCACCATTAACCAGGCTGTTGATGTTGCAAATAAAATCAATGACTTAAATGACTTGATCATTACCTCTCGTAACGACGCGCAGGAAGAAATCCTGACAACCGTTAACCGCATCAATGATCTGTTGATACAAATTGCCGATTTGAACGACCAAATTCAGGATAACACCTCTATTGGCAGAACAACTGCGCAGCTAGAAGATCAACGTGATGAATCGATCAAAGAACTTTCTAGCTTGATGGAAATCAGCTTCTTCCAGCGTGGCGATGGCGTTTTGGTCGTACAGACCAATCGTGGGGTAGAACTTGCTTCAAACACAGCGCAAACACTTTCATTTAACCCAACCCCGCTTAATGCAGGAAACGCTTACCCAGCATCCGTCGCAGGGCTTTTTGTTGGAAACCCCATAACTGATCCGGTCGGTGCGATTGAAATTACAACCGCGTCTCCCGGTGGAAAAATCGGCGGCCTTCTGACCCTGCGCGACGAAACATTCCCCAAACAAACCGCACAGCTAGACGAATTCTCACATAAACTGGCGCTCCGTTTTGAAGCCCAAGGGCTAAGACTCTTCACGGATGGTTCTGGTCTCATTCCGGCAGATACGCCACCAACGCCCGAAGTATTACCTCCCGGCGTGCCCGCCCCGGCTGTTCCCGTTGAATATGTAGGCTTTGCTGGGGATATTCAGGTCAATACAGCAATCATAGCCGACCCCTCGCTTCTGCAACAAGGCACAGCCGCCACCGACCTTCCCGTTCAAACAGGTTCAAGCGAAGTTATTCGTCGCGTCCTGGAGTTCACATTTGGGGACGTTAGCTATCAAGAGGCAGCAGGGACAATTGATGTTCGCATCGGCGGCACTGCTACAAGCCTGCAGGAATGGCTAGGTGTCTACTCCGAAAACATGATCACAACCTCTCGCGATCTCACCGCTTTGGGAGATTTAACTGCAACCGCAGGAAGTCCCTTTGCAACGCCGGGCGCAGATACATTTTCAATCACGATTGATCCTGCCGGTGAAGGTGTAGGCCCGACAGGTCCGCTGAACATCAATATAAGCACATTGGCCGCCCCCAACGGTGCATCTGAATTGGCCGCGGCCATCACCGCGCTGGACCCTGATATCACAGCGACCGTGAACGGCAATGGACAGATCGAAATCTCCAGCCGCTGGGATCTGCAAATCGCCGATGTAAATATGGGCACAACCGGCTTCCAGTTCTTGGGCATCAATCCCGGCACATATAACGCCACAGACCCTTATTTCGATGTACAGATAGGAAACGCCGACTCTGTGCGCATTACAATCGAACCCGGCGATACCGAAACGGATCTTATCGACAAGCTGATCTATGACCCGACTATCGCCAATGATGTCGGTGTACCCGGCTTGGCCTATGATGCGGTCACATTCGCTGCCACCGGCGAATTGATCTTACGTCCCGGCGATGATTACACCAATCCGACATTCGGCGGTGATATCAAAATCACATCCGGCCCGTTCACTGTAGATGCGGCGAATGCAGAAATTAATACAGTTACCCCCGGCACATTGGTCGACGGTGTGAATTTCGTGGCCGGATTATTCGGCAGTTTTACGGCTGGCGGACAGAGCCTTTCACCTGTTTCAAGCTTTAGCTATGGATCGGAAACAGAGAACGGCAGTGGCATTTTCGTGCCATTCCGCCAAACGCTGTTAGGTCCCGACCTTGGCATCACAACTGGC
>CAYGNI010000005.1:0-42568 GCA_964351195.1 uncultured Micavibrio sp. | reverse complement strand
TGGGGCCACGGTTTGAACATTTGGAATTTCTGGCGCTGCAGAAATGCGCGGATTTGTATTTGTTTTCAGCGCGCCCGTACTTGCACCTTGTAATAACTGCTGGAGATTAGTTTCCACTTCGGCCCAAAAATCAATTTCACTTGTGGAGGATGCATTAAAATCGGAGCCCGTGTCTGCGTCATCCCCTTTTACAACCGATACGTTGTTACTGATTTTTCCGGAAGTTGTGCGCACGAAGCTCAGATAGTCGATTTTGTAGAGTTTATTGTAAGGTGTATCAAGCTCAATACGAAGGACGTCATCTTCATCAAAGTTGTAGCGTAATCCCGCGACATCAGAAATTCTTGCGACAACCTGATCAAACGGCTTTTGACGCGCAGTAAAAATAATCGAGCCCGTAATTCTTGGGTCAAGTTCCAAGTCGTAATCTGCCTGTTTTGCGAGCTCAAAGAGAATATCCCTTAATGGCACGGACTGATTTACGGACAAAGACACCAGAGGCATGGTTTTCATCGTTTGATTTGACGATGCAATATAGGGCTGTAGAGAAGGTATCGAGGCGTTCTGGGTTGCTGTTTCATCTTCAAATTGAACTCTAGAAGCCAGCGCATCTCTATAATCCTGGCGCTCCATGTTGCCTTCACGATCGGATTTGAGGCTGTTTTGCGCCAAATCACATGCCCCCATTAAAACTAAGCAGCCGCACAAAAGTATGGGGAGAGAAATTTTTTTTGAGTTCATGATATATACTCTTTTTGAATTCAGATGGTTATATCGCGCCGAAGGCAGATGAGAATAGAATCAACTTGTTGTCGTTATAATTAGATCATAAGAGCTATACCCAAGCAACACGCCATTTATAGTGCGTTGAATGTTTCCTCATCTTTAATCGTTGAACGATATTACAGATGTATCGAGTGATGAGAGGATGCTTTGTGATTGAGATTTTAATCTGTCTTGTTTTGCCAATTTTGCTTGATGAATTTTTACTTTCATATCAGAGCCTTTGTCTGCGTTTGTGATTGTAACTTCTTCTGAAATTTCATCCCGCAAGAACAAATCCAGCAGTGATTGATCATACGAACACATGCCGATGGAATTATTTTGTTCCATCACGCCTTTAATTTTATCTATCTTACCTTTCATGATGAGCTCTCTTACTAGCCCCTGATTCAGCATAACTTCTACAGCCGGTGTAAGTGAGCCTCTTACATCTGGCAATAATCTCTGAGACACAATTGCTTTGAGGTTCATTGAAAGATTTAAGCGCACCTGGTTTGCCATGTCTTCAGGAAATAGGTTCACAATGCGTTCGATAGCCTGATAGGAGTTTGATGTGTGGATGGTTGCCAAACACAAATGCCCTGTTTCCGCTATAGTCAATGCTTGCTCCATCACTTCACGGTCGCGGATTTCTCCCACGAGGATAACATCGGGGCGCTGGCGCAATGCGTTTTTCATTGCGGTGGCGTAGCTTTCAGTATCTACCCCCACTTCTCGCTGCGTGATGACCGATTTTTTGTGATCGTGGAAATATTCGATCGGGTCTTCAACTGTGATGATATGGCCTTCCTGACGCGAATTTCGATAGTCGACCATGGATGCCAATGTTGTAGATTTACCGGACCCTGTCATACCCGTCAGGAGGACCAAGCCTCTTTTCTCTAAGGAAAGGTTTTTGAAAATGCCTGGCAGTTTTAGTTCTTCGAAATTCGGAATCTCGGAAATGATACGCCGTATTACCATGGCCGGTAACTGTCTTTGTCTCATAACATTGAGACGGAAACGTCCGTGCTCGCCAATATCCAGGGCCGAGTTCAGTTCCATGTTGGATTCAAATTCGCGCTTCTGGCGATTGGTCAAAATAGTGTTGAGAATCTCGGATATGTCTTCTTGCGTTAGGGCTTTTTCTGATGCGGGAATAAGAGAGTTTTCCCCTCTTAACATAGGCGGACGACCGACGGTCAGGTAAAGATCGCTGGCTTTGTGTCTGTTCATGGCTTGAAGATAGCCAAGTATAGCATCAGGTGTAGTACTCAAAATGAATACCCCCCATCATCTGCTCCTTCTTTTTCACTGCGTGATGGTGATGATTTAGCTGGGGCGGTTTCTTCTGCGCCATCCTCATCCACGTCTTCTTCGGTATCAGTCGTTAGCAACATGGCTCTTCTTGCTTCGTCTTTATTGATTACGCCGGTTTCGAATAGTTCGTTGATGGCATCTTCCATAGTGACCATGCCGTAACGAGAGCCTGTTTGCATCATGGAGTACATTTGCGGAATCTGATTTTCACGAATAAGGTTACGCACCGCGTTGGTTCCAACGAGAATTTCGAACGCCCCTACCCGGCCGCCTTCTGCTTTTCTCAAGAGGGTTTGCGCAACAACGCCCTGCAGAGAGCTGGCAAGCATCGCGCGAATCATTTCTTTATCCCCTGTCGGGAATACGTCGATGATACGGTCAATCGTTTTCGGCGCGGAGTTTGAGTGCAGTGTCCCGAAGACCAAATGCCCTGTTTCCGCAGCAGTAAGAGCCAGAGAAATTGTTTCATAATCACGCATCTCCCCCACCAGGATTACGTCGGGGTCTTCGCGCAGCGCGCTTTTAAGGGCTTTTGAGAACGACATTGTGTCTGTGCCAACTTCGCGATGATTGATAAGACTTTTTTGTGATGTGTGGAAAAATTCAACCGGGTCCTCAATCGTCAATACGTGTTTATTCATTGTGAGATTTATGTGGTTGATCATTGAGGCCAGTGTCGTGGATTTACCGGAGCCTGTTGGCCCTGTGATTAAAACAATCCCTTTTTCCAGTTCCGAGAAGCGGCGAATGACGCGTGGCAAAGCGAGGTCCTGCATTGTAGGGACTTCTGTTGGGATGGTTCTAAAAACAGCAGAAACGCCTAGGCGCGTTGTAAATCCGTTGACACGAAAACGCGCTTTTTCACCCAGGGCAATCGCGAAATCAAGCTCCATGTTCTTTTCAAATTCTGCACGTTGATCTTCGGTCATAACTGAATACAGCATGCTGCGGATATCGTCGCTGGAGAGCGGGTCGGATTTGACACGCTTTAAAAGACCGCTTGTACGGATAATCGGCGGACTGCCCGCGCTGAGGTGTAAGTCGGATGCATCATTTTGCATTGTGAATGCAAGCAGCTGTGTTAAGTCCACGGGGAGTCTCCTTCGTCATGCCTTATTTCGATATTATACCCGATTTTACTCAGTCACGCAGTTTTCCGTCTTATTAGTTTTACTTTAATTTCCTAAACGGAACGTAAATATTTGGAAAATTTTGACAAAAAATCAGAAAATATTTGGTTTTGGCACAACTAAAAGTAAGTAAAATGACACAATTAAGGCTGGGCCAAAGGGAAATTGCTTGGTTTTTTCATCTGTTAGTATGGATGATAACGCATTTATAAAAACACCTAGAACTCCGCTGTAAATACAGAATAACGCTATATTTTCTAGGCCAAGCCAGAGCCCGGCTACTGCAAAGAATTTAACATCCCCAAAGCCCAAGGCCTCTTTTTTAAGAATATGAGTCATGCTGAAACCCAAAAACCATGCAAAAAGGGCAAAAATTAACGCACCGCCTCCATATTCTATGAACAAAATCTGTATGTTTTCAGGATTTTGTACAGCTTTGAAGCTCAATAGTGCGATCCCCATCAAGAAACAGATAAAAACCAGTTGATTGGGGAGAATCATATGTTTCAAATCAATGGCCAGCAGTGCCACAAGAAAAGGCATAGTGAAAATCATAATAAGCCCCGTAATCGAGAGGCCATAGACGCTGTATATCCCGATACAAGCACAGAGTACGGCGAGTTCGGACAAAGGATAAACGGGCGGGATTTTATTTTTACAGTGACGGCAGGCGCCTTTTAAACACAGCCATGAGAAGAAAGGGATCAGATCAGGAATACCGAGTTTATGAGCGCATTGCGGACAGGCCGAGCGCATTGTTTGGTCTTTAGTTTTATCCAGTTTTTGGGCAAAGACCCACGAAATCCCTCGTGGAATTCGGTAAATGAGGGCGGTTGCGAAGCTACCAAGCACAAGCCCCAGAAAAACCACACTTAAGATTTCAAGGATTGTCTCAAAAGTGATGTTCGAAAAGGTGGACATGGGCTTGATGCCCTTACCTTAAGCTCGCGAGGCGTTGGAAAATTGCCTCCCTTGGGATGGTGCTGCCATTGCCATAAAGTGTATCAAGCTTAAGAGCTTCTTCGTAGTATTGTATCGCTTCTTTTTTAGCGCCGGCGCGATCTGCGATCACGGCCATGTTAAAAATGTGGGTAGGGTTTTGCGGTTCCATACTTGCAGCAATTCCCAGTGACTGGATGGCGCTATCGTATTGATCGAGATTGGCGTGTGCAACGGCGATTTGCGCCACTATACCAACATTATTCGGATTTTTCTCACGTAGATCCATTAAATTTTTCAAGGCTACAGCAGGATATTTTTGGCCGATAATGCCCTGCATATTAAGTTGCGCTTCGATATTGTTAGGTTTGTGTTGCAAAACTCTTTCATAAGACTGCACTGCAAACTCGTCTTGTCCAAGGTGCTGATATGCTATTGCTTGCCCCAAAAGCGCGTTCACGTCGTTTTTATTTTTTGACAAGATCGTGTTGTAAATTTCGATCGCTGATTGATGGCGCCCCAGACTCATCGCTCGCTGCGCCGCTATCAGTTGAGCTTGCATGGATTTTCCGTCTGCATCTTGGGTTATGATAATCAAGCTAGACGCAGGTTGAGCCACAGGGTTTAATTTGTTGGGTGCGCCGCGAGACATCTGACTTTCGGGTACGAGCGCTTCAGCATCGAAAAACAATTCTTCATCATTCATTGGGGTTAATTCCGCCGATGAAGGTTCTGGAGAAGATAATTGAGACTGTGATGGCTCTGAAGGCTGTTCTATGTCAGAGATTTGATCATTTGGCACGTTGTCGATGAGCGGCTCATAGTCATCGACTATGGGGGATGCTTGAGGAAGTCCTTCAAGATCAATAACCTCTATGTTTTCAGGAGATTCTTGCGCCACACTCTGCGTATTCAAAATAACAAGCAATAAAGGCACCATAAGCGATATCATTGCCATATGCTTTATGCTGTTTCTTTTCGGTGTCTTAAGATGCTTCATGTGAACTTATAACCTTTAGAGCGTTTTGAATGTGAGGGCTCACAGTGCTCGGCGTTAATTTGTGTTTTTATTATGCCCTTTTTTTGTCTTCAATAAAATGTAAAAAAGCACGTTCGAGGTTTTTAGTAGAGGTTTTTTCCTTCAAGTCGTGCGGTTTGCCAGTAAATTGTATTCTTGCATCATGAAGAACACTTACTTCATCGCAAATTTCGTCCATGTCTGCGAGGATATGTGAACTTAAGAAAATTGTTCTGTTTTTGGATTTCAAATCCATAAGCATATCTTTGACCAGTGTTCTTGCTCGCGGATCAAGCCCACTCATCGGCTCATCGAGAATCAAAAGTTTACATTCGGTTAGAACAGTACCTAGCAGCCCTAATTTTTGTCGCATCCCTTTAGAATATGTTTGCACGCGGCGCGTTAGCGCTTTTTGATCCAGCGCCAGTTTTTCTGCGGCTTCGAAGTACACATTGTCATCAACTTTACGTCCATAAAGGCGCAGCGAAAACCTTAGGAACTCTATACCTGTTAAAAACCACGCCGGTTCAAAGCGTTCAGGTAAAAACGCCAGATTTTTTTTGGCTTCCTGGTCGGTGTTTTTTTTGCCGAAAATAGAGATGTCGCCGCTTTGCTGTGAACGTAATCCCAGAATTGTTTTTATCAGTGTCGTTTTTCCTGCGCCGTTGAGTCCAATCAGGCCATAAAACTGTCCACTATTAACGCTTACATTGATGTCCTGAATGACGTAGTCAGCGCTGTTATAAGATACACTGACATCTTTGATGTCCAAGGAGGGTGTGTCGGGTGTTATTTGTTTTTTGTTCATTTTAATCAGCTTACAATCAGTTTTTTAGCCAGGAAGAAAAATCCTCTGGTCGATGTTAAAGCGTTGATGGGGGCGCAGTCGAATAGGCACAATTTGATTTCTGTATTCGTCCAGCCATTTGAGCTCGATGTATTCTTTGTAAACTTTAAGATCAAGCACCTCAGCAGGGAGAGCTGTAGGTGTTACACGTTCTCCATTGAGCCATATTGTCCAGCTTTTACTTGTTTTAAAAGCAATCCCCCCGAGTTCGAGTGTTCTGATTCCTGGTGGGGGACCTGGGCTCTCTTCTGGACTTGTTTGATCTGAATTCAAGTCTTCAAAAAGCTCTGTATCCGTGGGTGCGCGCGTTAGACCCCGTGAATTTTTTGCATCTAAAATCGATGCTTGTTCCCAATAGGTAAACATTAAAGACGGGAAGCCATCTAAAGAAAAATTCGGCATTGCGCCTTCTTGAGTATCGTAAGGATTTTCCTGTGACATGGATGCGTTTTCTTCAGACGAAATATCTTCGGCATTTTGCAAAATATCGCCATCTTGTGTAACCATGAAATCTACGTTTTCTAGCTGGTCTACATCAAAGAATTCCTGAGCGTTTGCGGCGCCCGCAGTGAATATTATGCAGGTCAGCGCCGAGAGGATTATTTTAGTATGTCTCATTAAAACCCTCCCTCACGTTCATCCACCAAAGATTGTGGGATCATAGTTTTCCAAAAAAACCTCACCTTAGCGGTAACCAGCGTTGGTTCTTCCCCTGAGGCTATACTCCTGAGCACCGTGCCTGAAATATCGCCATCACGAACAATGTTGAATTCTTCGATCGAAATGTGTCCTGGTACATTTTTTTCTAATAAAAACAGGTATTTATAAATATCCAGATCATTAGTAGCCTCAATATCTATTGTAATTTCACTGCTTAGAATTTTATGTTCGGATTTTTGTGCGTTTTCGTCTTCCAGGATTTCACCTGCTGAAACGGTTGCTTTTGCCAACAATACATTGGATTCTGCTTGAGTCATTTGAAGCGCATTTTCCAATTCGTAACGATCCTGATCCTCAAAAAACCCATCGCTACGTAAATCTTCAAATTTTGCCTGCTGATCTTCAAGCTGGCTAAATTCAACTTCTAATTTTGCAATGTCGCTTTGAACTGACGACGCAAGCCCACGCACGGATTTTAAGTTGCGCTCAAGTTTTATCTGCTCCGGTGCCATGTACAGATAATACCCTGCAGCCAAAAGACCATTAAGAGCAGCGAGCGCCAATAATATTATAACTCGTCTGAAGCCTAAAATTTTGATCATTGCTGAGGCTCCTGCACTTCTTCAAAGGGTCCTCGAACAACGATCTCTGCTACAAAATCTTGTGTTAAATCACGACCTTGGCGACGTCCTGCTTCTATTACAAGACCTTCCGTATATTCGTAGTCTTTGAGCAGTTTTGTAACCTCAACATCGTAATCCGGCAAAGCTTGCGTTAGTCTATCACCAAGCGCAGCCACTTCTCTATTTCCTTCTTGGATATTGGTCGTGCTGGGATAGGTCAGGCTCAGAGTTGTTTCAAAAAGCGGATCCGGTTTTTGTTCGCCGCCTGCTTGATTATTCAAAAAGCGTGCAACAACACCGCCAGGTCTGTTTGGATTGTATCTTTCGATTGAGAGGTCGCTTAGATGAAGGTCTTTGCCCAGAGCTTTACCAATACTTCTGAATAACTTAATTGGTTCAATTTTGTCGGCCTGAAGTGCTGTATACACATCCATTGAGCTTTGAACCAGCCTTACGTCAAAACCCAAATCTTCTTTCTTTTTGATCTCTTTTTGATATTGAACATCGAGTTGGCTTTTACGGTTTTCCGTGGATTTAATATCAGAGCTGAGAGAGGAAACCTTTTGAATGCTTGAAAAGAGCTGGTATGTCAAAAAGGCCGCCCCTAATACCATCACTATAGAAGCCATCATAGCAATCTGGCGAGGGCGCGATACTTCATCCACTTCCGTGGCCTTCATAGGCAAAATAAACTTGTTTTTACGTCCTACCCACGCCACATGAAGAATGTCAGCATAGCGTTCATCTTCCTGGGGGCCGATGGTGATGTTCAGAAGTCTGGCCGCTTCGGAGGCCCCCATGACATGAACAATTATGTCTTTGCTGTCTCCTATTTTGGATTTCAGCAAAGCTCCCGCATCCGCATTTGCTATCACATTGAGATGCAACTTATCGTCCGAATTGTAATCAAAGCGCGCGAGATAACTCATTGTCGCCTGAAATTCCTGATAGACTTCAGAGGCCCATCTTTCAGGGTCATTATCATTGTCGACGATTGGGGTCATACGCGTGAGAGCTAATTCACCGTTTTTAGTGACGACCTGCCGCAAACTACCGTTTTTATGCTGACCTATTAGTATCGACCATTTTGGAACATCTTTTTTATACTTTGAGAGCTTTTCGCTTAGGGTACGGATCATGTCCGAAGCTTCGATGGGCAAAAGACAAAAGCCGCTTAGTGATGCCAAGGACTTTGTTGACGCGGCGATAGCCTGCCTAAACTGGTCAGAATCAGGAACAGCCGCAAATATGTATATATCAGAAGGTAATTGCCCCGGCGCTTTTACCACTTTTTCTTTAAGCTTGAAGGCTGCTTTTACGGGGTAATTAGGGAAAGCTGATTTAAGCTTTCTATTTACAATTCCAGATTTGTCGAGAAAACCGCCCTTGGCGTTTACAACTTTTTCTTTGCGATAGTGTTGCTCAACCATATCGTTGAGAATCAAAATGGGTTTTTTACCGCATTTTGAAACAATGATATTTACGACCTTTTGAATAAAGCCATCGGCTGTCCACGGGACAGAATCAATTAACTTCACATCTTTAGAGCTTACGGAATAGACATACAGCGCTTCGTCAGAAACGTGCAAAACAGTTCTAGCAGGCGATAGTAGAGCTAATGACATCTGCCTTTTTTATACCTTTTTGATCGCCTGAAATTCAGGCTTTTACGCGATAAGACGATTTAAACTTGTGTCAAAATCATCTAAAAATATTGAAACACCGCCAAGTGATTTTTTATCAGATTGTCCTGAAACGCTGTGCGTTTGATTAAACCTTATTGTAATAATAATAACAATTTTTCACCCTTTTGGTATAGGACTTTTTTTGTCACAAAGAAGTTGTATACAGCCAATGCAATTTTTTGGCGTCGTACTGGTCGTACTATTTATTCACATCAACCACTTTGGCCAGGGCCTCAATGCTGGTTATACCGTCCAGTACTTTGACTACGCCATCATCCTTCATACTCTTGAAGCCGTTTTTAATTGCGGCGGCTTTGAGTTCGGCTTTTGACTCGTCGCGGGCGATGACTTCATCGAGTTCTTCATCCATAAACAGAATTTCGACTACGGCAGTTCGGCCTTTGTACCCCTGCCCTTCACATGTGTCACAGCCGCCTTGATGCGCGCGGAAAATTTCCGGTGGATTTGCAGGATCGACTTTCAGAATTTTGCATTCATGCTCATTAGGCGTGTAGGCTTCTTTGCAATCAGGACAAAGACGGCGAACCAAACGCTGGGCGAATACAGAGATGATCGCGCCGGCGATCATGCCAGGCTTCAAGCCCAGGTCCAGCAGACGCGGAATTGCGCCGAAAGAGTCGTTGGTGTGCAGAGTTGTATAAACCTGGTGACCTGTCATCGCGGCCTTAAGGGCCATTTCAGCGGTGGTTTTATCACGGATCTCCCCGATAAAGATGATGTCGGGGTCTTGTCTCAGCAAAGCTTTAATACCGTCCGCGAACTCCAGAACGCCTTCGCGCACATAAGTTTGGCGGATCATTGGCAAAGAATATTCAACTGGGTCTTCCAGGGTCTGAATATTCACTTCAACATTATTGATTTCATTCAGCATTGAATAAAGCGAGGTTGTTTTACCGCTCCCTGTAGGGCCGGTCACGATAACGATTCCCTCGGGGCGTTGTTGCGATCTTCTGATGAGGTTCAGGTTGTGCTCACTGAAGCCGAGTTTTTCCATCGGCATGATGCTCTCGCTTTGGTCGAGAACACGCAAAACGATGTTTTCACCATGCACGGTAGGCAAGCTGGATACGCGGAAATCTGCTTCACGGCCCCCTACATTCATACCGAAACGACCATCCTGCGGGGAGAGCTTATCGGCAATATTCATGTTAGACATGATCTTGATGCGTTGTGCGATCCCGTTCCAGTGCTGCTTATGAAGGATTTGGGCGGTATAAAGCACGCCGTCTTTACGGTATCGAAGGCGCACGAAGTTTTCTTCGGGTTCGAAATGGAGGTCGGATGCGCCGACTTTCACGGCTTCAAATACAAGTGCGTTCACAAGGCGTACGATGGGGTGCGCAAAAGCTTCGGCACCTTCAAGCGCGGCCATATCAAGTTTTTGGTCATCGCCTTTTTCGAGCTCTTTAAGGATAGCGCTGATTGAGCTTGCATAGCCATAAGCCATGTCGATGGCTTCGTTGATTACCTTTACCGTAGTGATAAGAGGTTTGATTTGTATGCCTTTGGGCAATTGGCGTTTTAATATATCCAGCGCAACAACATCGTAGGGGTCGGCCATAGCAACCACGATTATTTCTTTGTTGTGCGAAACAGGTAGGACTTTATGTTTGGAGGCGATACTTTTGTCCAAAAGGGCCAATGTGTCACCGTCAAAAATCGTGTTTTTAGGATCAAACAACTCAAAACCAGACGATTTGGCCAGGAAGGCTGTCAGCGTTACTTCATCAATGAAGCCAAGATCTACCAGAACTTCGCCCAACATTTTACTGCTGATGCTCTTTTCATGCAGCGCAACGTGTAGTTGATCTTCGGTGATCAGGCCCTGCTCAACCATACGGTCGCCCATGCGGCCTTTTTTGCGAATACCGTCTTCTGCGTTTTCATTTCCGCTTTCGACTACTTCGCTAGAGACGGTTTTTAACTCTCCACCACGCGTATTACTTTGAGTGGCTACAGGAAGTTTGGTGCTTTCAGACTTTTCAGATTCGTCCTGATTTTCTAGTTCCATATCAATAACATCATCATGATTGTCTTCAGAACGCGCAGGAGTATCATCCGAAATGAGATTCATGTTCATTTCGCCGAAGCCGTCTTCTGTGTTGTCGTTGTCTTTATCCATATGAATTTATGAGATCAGTTGAGGTTATCATTTAATTTCAGATTCGAGGATACAGGGGAAAAGTTAATAAAATCATACTATTAGATTTTCATAATAGATTTTTTTTAGGATGTCGCTGGATTATGTAGATCCTATATGGCTATTCAAAAAAAAGAGCCCCCAACTCGCGTTGGCGGCTCTTGCACATTTTCTATTCAATCAAGTCGGTTATTATTCCGCTGCGATGGCGAATTTTGCGTCTTTACGTGGCCATTGGCTAAATTTCATGACCGAATCATCAATGCCTGCGACTGTTGCACAGATGCGCGCAGCTACCAGGTATGGGTCTGCGTTCGCGCCTGGACGGCGGTCTTCGAAGTAACCATAGCCTTTTTGTGCAACTGGCTGTGGGATACGGATTGAGCATCCGCGGTCCGCGGTCCCAACTTTGAATGTGTTGATATCACATGTTTCATGGTGTCCGGTCAAACGATCTGAGTTTCCAGCGCCGTATAGCAGTACATGCTCAGCATGTTTTGTACCCAAAGCTTTTGTTGCTGCTTCGATTGCCGCGCGGCCTTTGGATTTGTCGCGGGTGTTGTCATCGGAGAAGTTGGTGTGCATCCCTGCGCCGTTCCAGTCGCCCTTCACAGGTTTGTTGTCAATGGATACAGAGACATCGAATTCTTCACCAACGCGGTAAAGCAACCAGCGTGCAAGCCATGTTTGGTCGCAGATCTTGAGAGCGTCAGCAGGTTCGTTATCGTCGCCGCGAAAGCCGATTTGGAATTCCCACTGGCCGGGCATGACTTCTGCGTTGATACCGTAGAACATCAGTTCTGTTTGCAAGCATAGCTCGGCATGCGCTTCGGCGATTTCACGGCCAAAGATTTCATCCGCGCCAACGCCGCAGTAATAAGGGCCTTGCGGGCCGGGATAGCCGTGCTCCGGCCAGCCAAGCGGTGTGCGATTTTTGAAGAGTGTGTATTCCTGTTCGAAACCGACCCATGGATTTGTTTTGCCTGCACCGGCATCCAGCACTGCGCGAAGTTGTGCGCGTGAGTTTGATTCGTGAGGTGTTTCGCCATCTGCGTTGTATACTTCACACATCACAAGGAAGTTGCCCTCACCACGGATAGGATCGGTGATGAAAGATGCCGGTTTCAAGATACAGTCTGAATCATCGCCGGAAGCCTGATTTGTTGAAGATCCGTCGAAGCTCCACTCCGGGAAATCTTCAATAGAAGGATTTGAGCCTACATCTACGACGCGCGCTTTTGAACGTAGGTAGCGTGTGGGTACGGCTCCGTCGAGCCAGATATATTCTGCGAGGGTAAATTTTGACATCCCTGTAACGTCCTTTCTTTACTGGTTACTCGTCCAATTATTGGGCTAACAGCCGTAATTCAGCATTTTTTGCGGTGCAATGCAAGGGGAATGTGATTTTGGCCGTTCTTGCTCTGAGATACATAGGATGATGGCAAAACAAAAACAGGCCCCAAGAGGACCTGCTTTTGTTTTATGGCGCGCCCGAGAAGATTCGAACTCCTGACCTCCTGATCCGTAGTCAGGCGCTCTATCCAGCTGAGCTACGGGCGCATGTTAACGCAATCACTTACGTAATGGCTCGTGGTTTAACCTTCCTAAAAGTCGGTTAAGACCATTTGCCAACCTTACAGGATCTGTAAGAGACCCTGATGATTTCACGGTAAAATCGGCGCGAAGATACGTCAAACTTCCATGGAATGCAAGCGTGATATCGGCGAAAAATGCATATCTCAAAGATTATGGGCATAAAATACGTGTATATAGGGTGCTTTCGCTTGACAGATCAACGCATTGAAGTGATGCTTGTATAGACCAGCGAGTCAGAGTAAATATTCTCATACTTCAATCTTAAGCAAAGAAGAATTTCAAATCATGGTACAGATAGCGCGTCTTTCCACCCTCTATAAATGTACGAGCGTTCTCGTTTCCGGGCTGATTTTGTCGGTTTCCGTAGCCTCTCACAGTGCATATGCACAGGATACTCAGGCTGGCTCACCCTCTCTCATTATTACTAGCGGCCCGCTTCCAGAGAGCCTGCGTCAGAACGTGTACAGCAAGCCAATAGAGATTCGTGAAATTCAAGCTAAAGATATTATCGATGACACATATTACGATGGTTCGAATACCAATGTATCTGCGAAGATTAATGAACTGGTTGCCAGCTTAGGCGGCGTTCAGAGCCATGTGGCGTCTTTGTCTTCACGGCTGAAGGATTTGCAGCGTGAGAATCAGGATCGCTCAGCAGAATACTATGCGAATATTGCGACGATTAATACGCAGCTTCAAAACGGGACAACGCCCGGTAACCCTCGCCTTGTCAGCCGTTTGGGTTCTGCCGAGCAGCATTTGGAAAATCTGGGTGACAGCGTGGCGGCGTTGAACGGTCTGGCGGTTGATGCGGCCAATGTCGCGACTGAGGCCTCATTCCTTTTGGATTCAACACGCGCAGCCTATGGTATTGCCGGTGCGGTTGAAGAAGATCACATCAAGCTGGCGGAAGTTGAAGATTCCATCAATAACACCATGATCATCATTGAGCGCGTTTTGAGTAGTGTGAATGACGATATTACGCGCATGAGCGCTTATCTCTCCGCGGAGCGCAGCAATATTCGTACATTGGCGCTTGGCGTCACCAATGGTGATTTGTTCGGTAAGAGCATTGCGAACCGTCCGTTCTCCAGTGTTAATCTTTATGAGCAGGCGTCTTATACGCCGGGTGCTTCTGCCCCTGCCCCACAGGCTTCTGCCGGTGCTTTGGGTAATCCGCGTCTTTTGGCGAAAATCAAGTTTGACCGCCCCGATGTCGATTACGAGCAAGCCGTATTTATCGCGGTGAATGAGGCGCTGGAGCGTTATCCAAATGCGCGGTTCGACCTTGTAGCTGTGAACCCGACATCCGGGAATGCGGCGGAAGTGGCGATTGAAACCACGAAAGCACGCCGGAATGCGGAAAAAGTGCTCCGCACTCTTACGCAGATGGGTTTGGAAGCCAGTGACGTTGACCTGGCCTATAACGCAAGCGCACAAGCCAAGACCAGCGAAGTTCACATTTTTGTGAAATAATTTGCATTTCTTGCCATAATATTTGACATTCGCTAGCAGTTTTAATACCCTCACTCGCAATTTAATGTGTTACTTGGGTATGCGTTGTGTCGAATTCCGGAAATGTTCTTACAGCAGGCGATGTACAACCCGAACAGCTCGGGATATCCTCACGTGCTAAAAGGCGTATCCGTCAAGAAGAAGCCAATATTTTTGAAACCTGGGGTAGTATCAGTCTGGAAACAGGCTCTAATTTGCTATTTACCGCCGCTGCCCTAGGATCAGCAACACAAGGTAGCACTATAATAGATGCTTGGACATCCGCTGCTCTCGTGTACGTCCCTCAAGTCTGGGACCTTTCGTTGTCTTATTATAAGAGATGGAGGCTTAATCGAGCCTTTAATTCTCACGCCGCATCAAATGATAACAGGGCCTATGATGATGTCGGGTTAGCCCTTCAAGGCGCTCCGTCTTACTACCAAGAAAAACATACTCGTAACATTCTGCGGGCAGCTATAAGAGATATTTTACATTTAGCCCCGCGCTTTACATTGAGGCCCTTTCCTTTTGATTCTAAAAATCCTTTTTCCTGGGGACCCCCCGGAAGTTTCATCTATTGGGGGTACTTAAATTATATAGATACAAAAGACGTTTTGGTTCGTGCATTTAAAAATGCAGCCAAGCCCGACAAAGAGGAATATAAATTTGCTGAGAACAAAAACAGACAAAGACGGCAGGTTATTCATAGAAGCAAGGGGGAAGAACGACCTCTCGAGTGGCCCGCGAATCCGCACAGGCTGGCCACAATTTTGCGCCATATTAAAACTGATATTTGGCTAGAGCGTAGCAAAATGCTCGCAAATGGTTTTGGTGTATATGGCGTCTATCATTTTTTAAAAGACATTCTTCCTGAAGTTGAAAAAAGCATTTCATCCGCCTCACAAAACCCAAGCGTTGAAAACATGACATTAGCATCTGCTTGGGTTCTAAGTGCAGTTATGGGTGCAGGAGCTGGACAGCACTTCCTCCAAGACCGTCCAAGCATCCATGCAAAACTTAGAAACAGTCAAGCTTTGGCAGCGGCAAGTCATGGGGCCAGTATTATCACATGGGACAACATTGAGTACCTTAGGGAGGCTGTTGAAAAGTTTAAAGAAGCTGGTCCAAAAGCGGATAATTTCGAGCTTATGTGTAACATTATTGAACTAGCAAACAGAATTGATATGGATGCGTTAGATCCGGAGCTAAGAGGCTATGTTGATTCCATATTTGGAGAGGCCACCTCTCGAGATGCTGCTTTAGAAGATATGCCCCTTGACCGCTCTTCTTAAAACCTTAGGATGAAGTTGAAACTTTTGAAGGAAAGCTCGTTTGTCATCCGTCCTGACCCAAACCGACAACGTTACGGTTAAGCTTACCCGCGATCCGCGCGAAATTGAAGCGGCGCAGCGGTTACGTTACCAAGTATTTTATGAAGAATTTGCGGCCAAACCTGATTCCCGCATGGCATTGGCGCGGCTGGATATTGATGATTTTGACGGGTATGCCGACCATTTGATTGTGGTGGATCATTCCAAAGGTGATCAAATCGTAGGAACCTATCGTCTTTTACGACAAGACATAGCCCAGAAAATAGGACAGTTTTATTCCAGTGATGAATATGATCTTTCGCCATTGCTCAACTCCGGTTTGTCTTTACTCGAGCTTGGGCGGTCTTGCGTGAAGCCGGAATATCGTACACGCCCGGTACTGAACCTTTTATGGCAGGGTATTGCAGAATATATTACCGAGCACGGGATTGATATTATGTTTGGCTGTGCCAGCCTGCATAGCACAGATATCAAAAGCATCTCACGCCCGTTATCGTATCTGCATCACTATCATCTGGCGGATGAGAGTATTCGGCCCCGCGCGCTTAAAGGGTGTTACATCAATATGAATATCATTCCCAAGGATGAATTTGAGGCGAAATACGGGTTTAATGATCTTCCGCCGTTGATTAAGGGATATCTGCGTGTGGGGGCGATGGTGGGTGACGGCGCGTTTATCGACAAGCAATTCAATACTACGGATGTGTGTATCATCATGGATATGCGAAATGTGAGCGAGCGATACCGCAATCATTATGAACGTAAGATCCAAAAGGATATTCCCGGCAAAGATCTGAAGGATTAATCCATGCGAGTCCTTTTTGCCTGTGTAAAATTTTTGGCATTCTTTGTTTTATGTGCGGTTGTTGTTCCTATTCAAACCGTGATTTTACTGCTTAATAAAGGCCCTATTGCGCGGGTTATGCCGCATTTGTGGTTTAACGCGGTGCGGATGATTTTTGGTATTCGCCTTAAAATGCAAGGAAAGCCACACACAACCACGCAAACGCTCTATGTTTCCAATCATATGTCTTACATGGATATTCCCGTGATCGGCAGTATTTTAAAAACATCTTTCGTCTCACGTGGGGATGTTGCGAGCTGGCCATTCTTCGGGTATTTGGCGAATTTAGGACAGACAGCGTATGTGGCGCGGTCACGTTCATCCGTGCAAAGCGATTCGAATGCGGTGAATGAACGCATCGCCAACGGTAGCAGTTTGGTGGTTTTTCCCGAAGGGACATCGACGGATGGACAAGAAATTTTGGCGTTTAAATCCAGCCTGTTTTCGCTTGTGATCGGACAGGGTAATGACGATCTACATATCCAGCCACTGACGCTGCAGGTTATGAGCGTTGACGGGCATGTTCCTGAAACACAGGAAGACCGCGATGTTTATGCCTGGCATAGAGATATGGATACGGAATTATTTGCGCATTTATGGGGGCTCGCGCTGCATCGCGGGGCGGTTTTAAGTCTGACATTTCATCCGCCGATTCTGGCAAAAGATTATCAGGACAGAAAAATCCTTGCCAAAGCATGCCATGACACCGTATCCAATGGGTTAGAAAGTTTTACAAATACCAAGCAGTTAACCGCCGCGTAAAAAGAGGAGCAAAAGATGACAAAGATCCAGCCTGAAGAAGTTTCAAAGTTGCAGAATTACATGCAGAACAAATTCAAGACGACGGGTTTTGCGCTTAAAATGCGTGAGAAGGCAGAGGATTCTGTTGAGGTCATTTTGAACGGCGAGTTTATCGGCGTGATCTATAAAGATGACGAAGAAGGCGACACGTCTTACGATTTCAATATGGCGATTTTGGATATCGATTTGGATAGCACCGGCACTTTTTAGGGTATAGACCCGCGTTAGTTTTTGCCAGCCATGCCCTAAATTTGGTAAAATTTAAGCTGTAATACGCGCAAGTAAAGGGCAAAAGGCATTTGAAACACCAGCAATTTTTAGCGGTTTTGTGTTTGTGGGCGATCGCATTCGCCCCTTTGTGCGCGTTTGCGGCAGAAAAGCTGGTGTTTAAGGCGCCCTCCTCTCTCCTTGAAAATGCTCTTATTCCCTCAGGTTTCGAGGGTACAAAAGCTCAGCTTGCGGCTATTGATCTCAATGAAGACGGCTTGCCTGAATATATTTTCAGACGACCAGATGCCCAGAAATACGATTTTCAGGTCTACGCACAAAAGACCGGTGAGACACAGCTCACCCTTTTAGGGGCTCTACAGGGAACCAAAATCTTAGTCGCCAACACATCTAAGCACGGCATTCGCAATCTCATGGTTTTTAATGATGTTTATAATGATTTTACCTATCAGATGTATGCGTGGAGTCCCGAAAATAAACGCTATGGGTTGATTAAGACATCGCAGTTAGGCGGTTCGCAATGAAGTGGCGGATTTTCTTTATCGCTTTCAGTTTTTGTATAGCATGGTCGGTACAAAGCAGCGCCCCTGCCCTTGCGCAATGCTTACCCGGCCTGCCCTGCGTGGTGCCGTTGACGCCGAATAACCCAAATTCAGCGACTGATGGGCCAAATCGCAGCGGGGCGCATAACGTCAATAAATCAGAGTCCGAGGCGTGTGATGCAGACTTCATGAACCAGATTCATGCACGGGCTTTTTTGGAAGCCTCACGCGAGAATATTTTGAGCGAAGTTACGATTCGCAAACCTGATAGCGTTCTGGAATACACATGTTTTGATCAGGCTTTACAAGACTCTGCTACTTATGCCGGGCCAATTTTCACCGAATCTACGAGATGGCAGGATACAAGCGTTCAGAATTTGGGCGGCAGCGGTAGTATGCTGGGTGGCTTTTTGGGATCAATCGTGTCAGGCGTCGCCGGGAGCATTATTGGACCAATTGCAGATACACTCTCTGAGGTACAAGATGCTATGGGTGTTACGCTAGACATTCCTGATAGTGTTATTGCCGCGATGGAAGAAGCAGGTCTTTCCACAACATCGGAGGTGTTTGAATATTTGGAGGCGAATGTCCCCGATGCGGCGGCGCAAATTGCTGATTATGCGCAGTCTGTTGCTGGTGAAGTTAATGTCACAAATGCGATTGCAAACGCGGCCAATAGCGCTTTAGACAGTGCTATTGAAAGCGCAAGACAAGAGGCACAACAAGCCATTTTGAGTGGCGTTAATTCTGTTTCTCAAGAACTTGTTGGTACGACTGTGAACTCTGCGATCAGCGCCGCAGAATCTGCAATCGGACTTGCTAGTTCCCTAACCTCAGAGGTTGATAAAGCCGTATCCAATGCCGCCGGTGCTGTTGCCCAAAGGCAAAGAGCCATCACTCAAGCGCAAAATGCTCTGGCTGAGGCGCAAGCTAGCCTCATACCTGTTGATGTAGATACTTTGGCTGCACTTGAAGCCAGGATTGATATGGCAGAAGCAGGATTGGCCGCTGCGCAGCAAACAGCAGCTAACATAGCCACGCAAGCACAGGCTCTGCAAGAAGAAGTCAACCTTATTGCAGGCAACGCGCAGGCGCTTGCCGATAATGTTACGGATTTAGCCGATACTACGACAGATGCAATAGCCCAGGTTGCTGACGGTGCTGCGCAGATTTCCAGTGCTGTTGCGCAAGCACAAGAGCTTGGTGGGCAATTGAGCGAGCTTGCCACAGAAGCTGGTGCTGTTGTGGGGGAATTTGCGAGCCAAGCCGAAGCGTTGTTTGCGGCGGGGTCTGATGTTTTAGATGTGTTAGGGAATTTGTCCAGCATTCTGCCGGAGAGTATCGGGAATTTGCTGTCTTTAGGCGGGATTGAGGGCTCGGCAGAGATTGCATTGGATAGCTTTATGGGCACAGCGAAGCTGGATCAATCTTTGCAGACATTGATTTTTAGCACACTCAGCAGCTACGCAGACACTAACTTTGCTCATCCCTTGTTATTTTTTGGACAGCAAGACAATCCTGAAACTTCAGATAATGAAAATGCGACACTCGCTAATTCATTGTCTGAAACCGAACTGGGCTGCGCTTTCATGAATGATGTTTATTTTCTAGCGCGTTGCAATCAATTTGGACTAGATGAACCGTTCATGACGTTTGCACAACTGGCTTCGATGGATCCGCGCAGCTTGCCTGAATCTTGTGGCGGCACGAGTATCACGCAAGAGCTAATTCAGGTCGCTAACAATACCGGTTATGCGCACGCCGCGTTTGATCCTCTGAAAAGTTTTATTGAGTATAGGGACTCAGCACAATGCGCCGAACCCGTGCCGACCGGCCTGAAAGTTGCAAAAGGCACAATCAATGTTGATTCTTCAGGTAATACAAATCTTACAAGTATGACGGTGATGGATGATGTTATTTGTATCAATCCGGGATGTTATTTTAACGGGACGCAATGTGTTGTTGGTCCTTAAGAGTAAAAGATATTTGCGCTAAAGGCGGTAAATCGCGTAAAATTAAAGGGTTAAGAAAAGGCAGTATTCATGAATAAAGCGCGGAATTTCAAACAATTTTCAGACATTCGTCAGCTTTTCAGCGCTGCGGTTTTTACGGTTTTACTCAGTTTCGGCTTGCATCACTCTGCGCAGGCACAGTTTGCGGACTCCCCGTGTGACCCGAATTACTACAAATCATTAGAAGCGCGGGCATGGTTAGAGGCGCAGCGTGAGATTACACAGAACCAGAATTTGATTTTTAAGCCCGACAGCGTGCTTGAATATACGTGTTTTGATAAGCATATGAATGTGATGGCGGCCTCAGCCAAAAATATGTTTAGTGAAAATCAAGACAGGTGGGGAGCGATACGGCCGGAAGGCAGCATGGGCGCAGCTTTGACTGGTCTTGTCGGCGCGGCTTTTAGCGACTATGACACGTCCAATTTCAGCCACACTCTTTTGGGAGGTCGCAGTGATGAGCCCTACGAACCCGAGGAAACGATTAGCGGCGGGGAATATGCCTGTGATGTTATGCAGAAAGTCTGGCAGGAGGCGAAATGTATGAACTTCATTGATAACGAATCCAATGACGGGTTCTTTACATTTGCGGAATATGCTTCGGGACCTGACAAGCGCTTTGCTCCGACAGGATGTTCGAACACTTCGCTTTGGGAAACTAATATTAAGTTAGCGAATGCCGAAAACAATGATCCATGGAAGAGTGACTCGACCAAGACATACCTTAATGATATCTACCGTACGGATTGTGGTGGCAGTAATGATCGTTTTAACATTCAAACGGGTTTGCGAGTTTTCCGCGCCAAGGGCGATGTTACGGAATATATGGAGCGGGTATGTGTTGTTCCGGGATGTTTTTGGAATCCCACAGGCGTGACGCAAGGGCGCTGTGAGCGATAAGCACTCATTCTCTCGCATGCTTTGCCAGCATGGCTTTAATGGCAATATCCATCGCTTTGTTATCGGGTTTTGTTTCCAGGAATTTCATCACAGTTGAGATGTTCTTTTGCTTGTCGATCACCTGTTCTTTAGTGCCTGTTTCGATGGGCGCGCTTTGTGCATCTTGTAAAGCGAGGATTTTTTCTTTCATGGCTCCCAGCAAATCAGGGTGATCTTCTTTGATTTTGGCGCGGGTTTGGCGCAGCTGCATCAGCGCCTCTTCCTTGACCGAAGATGTCTTTGATTTACCGGGTTTTATATATGTGCGTCTCATGGTGATTATTTCTGAAGTATTGCGTAAAAAAGGCTTTTCAGCTCCCCTTCTACACTCTACCTTACAACATCCTAACAAAGTGTTAGGTTCAGCCAATAAAAGGATAAAATGCTGCATTTGTATCAATGGGTTATGCGAAAAAGCGAGGGGTTGCTTGAGCGTTTGCTGGAAAAGCGCCTGAACGCCGGTAAGGAAGACCCTGTGCGCATTGATGAGCGGCGCGGGGTGGCTTCGCGCGCGCGGCCCGATGGGACGCTTTTATGGCTGCATGCGGCGAGTGTTGGGGAGGCACAATCGGCGTTAATTCTGATTAAGGCGATTTTACTGGATAATCCCGATTTGCAGATCCTTGTGACGACAGGCACGCTGACCTCTGCGCAGCGGATGGAAGAGGTTTTGCCTGAGCAAGCATTTCATCAATACATGCCCGTTGATTATCCCGAGTGGGTGACGCGGTTTCTGGATCATTGGTCCCCTGACCTGGTTTTATGGATGGAATCCGAGCTTTGGCCACATATCTTGCAGGAGATTGAAGCGCGCAATATTCCAGCAGCCCTTATCAACGCACGTTTATCGGACCGGTCGTTTGCACGGTGGAAGTTGTTTAAGAAGAGTGCGCGCGCGGTTCTAGAGTGCTTTGATCTGGTTTTAACACAAACAGAGCTGGATGCGGAACGTTACAGAGCGCTAGGGGCGCAGAATGTTCATGTCAGCGATAATATAAAATACAGCGCAGGTGACTTGCCCCATGATGAGGGGGATTTAAAGGTGTTGAAGGGTGTTCTTATGAGCCGTCCGGTTTTAGTTTATGCCAGCACGCATGCAGGTGAGGAAGAGATCATTATGCGTACGCAGAGCATTTTGGAGAGCTCGCAACCCGAATTGATCAGCATTATTATTCCGCGCCATCCCGATCGCGGGGAAGCCATTTTAGACCAAGCCATTGAGGAACGGTTTCAAGCCGTATTGCGCGGAGAGGATAAGGCTTTGCCTGATGAGGATACGCAGATTTACATCGCCAATACGATGGGGGAGCTGGGCTTGTTTTACAGGCTGGCGGAGATTGTGTTTATAGGGCGTTCGCTCAGCGATGACGGCGGCGGCGGGCATAACCCGATTGAAGCGGCGCAGCTTGGGTGCGCGATTGTGCACGGGGCGAAAGTCCAGAATCTGCAGGAAATTTTCGATGACATGGAAACGCATAAAGCATGTTTGCGCGTTAAAAATGAACAGGAGCTTGTGGAAGGGATGCAAAGGCTTTTGGAGGATCCGGCCCTGCGCAATTCCCTCATTCAAAATGCTCAGAATTTTTCAAATGCGAAATCACATGTTATAGATACTGTTATACAAAATCTTGAACCTTTGTTCACTCAATCCGGGCTAAGGATCGCTGCATGAGTATAAAAACGCCTTCATTTTGGTATCCCGATCATAGCGGACGCGGCGCTTGGCGGTTGTTGTTCTTACGGCCGCTGTCGGCGCTGTATTCTCTTGCCTTTAAGCTGCATCAGGCGGGTGTGAGGACGCAGAAGGCAGATATTCCCGTGGTTTGCGTAGGTAACCTTACGGCGGGCGGCACAGGCAAGACCCCCAGCGTCATTGCAATTCTGGATATTCTTAAGCAGGAGGGCATTGCGAAGAACCCGTTCTTTCTTATACGTGGCTATGGTGGCTCAGAGCATGGGCCTTTGCTTGTTAACCCTGATAAGCATAGCTCATGGGATGTAGGGGATGAGTCTTTGATTTTGGCCAAGCATGCACCAACAGTTGTTTCCGCAGACCGGGTAGCGGGTGCGAAATTGGCGCATGAGCACGGGGCGGATCTTGTGCTTATGGATGATGGGATGCAAAATCCGGGCATTCATAAAGATTTCCAGATCGTTGTTGTTAACGGCGAGATGGGGTTTGGTAATGAATTGATGATGCCGGCGGGACCTCTGCGCGAGCCGCTTGAGGATGGATTTAAGAAAGCGCATCTCTTTGTTCTTATTGGTGAGGATAAGGTGGGCGTGCTGGAGAAGCTGCCCGGGGATGTACCTTTAATCCGGGCTAATCTGGTGACAGACCAAGATGAATTACCGCCGCGTGACAAGCGCTATCTGGCGTTTGCGGGGCTTGGCTATCCGTATAAGTTTTTCCATTATCTGCAAGACACGCTGAGCCTTAATATTGTGCAGACGCAAGCGTTTGCCGATCATTGCCCCTATAGCGAAGCGGATTTGCAGACATTGCACAATACCGCGCAGAAGCTGGATGCGGAGTTGATTACAACGCAGAAAGATTTTATGCGCCTGCCCGCCAACGATAATATTCACGTTCATACTGTCCCGGTGCGGTTGCTTTTGGATGATACGCCAGCTTTGGTGGCCGCGTTGAAAGACAGGCTGAAATAAGCCTATGCAGACGTTTCGATATTTTCTGGAAGCCTTTTGTCTGTGCATTTTTACCGTGATCTTTAAATGCCTGCCCGTGGAAGCTGCGTCGAATTTTGGCGGATGGCTGGGACGGACCATTGGACCGCGTATGGGTGCGTCAGGGAAAGCGCATCGGCATCTGGAGAAGGCGATGCCTGAGCTATCTGTTGCGCAGCGCGAGACTATCGTGCGCGGAATGTGGGATAATCTGGGTCGTGTGTTGGCGGAATATCCTCATATTGAAACGATTTCGCGGGACCGCACAGTCATTGAGAGCAGCGTTGATGTCGATCAATACAAATGCGGCGATAAAGGCGCTGTATTCTTTAGCGCACATATCGGCAATTGGGAGATGGGGTGCAGCGCGCCGTATCTGCAATTGGGGATCGAAGTTGATTCCACTTATCGCGCGCCGAATAATCCGTGGGTTGATCATTTACTTTTCAAATCAAGAACACTTGGTAACAAATTGAAATCCTATTCAAAGTCACGAAAAGGTGGTGCGGCGCTTTTGAAGGCGGCAAAACAAAAACGCAATATCGCGATTTTGATCGATCAGAAATATAACGAAGGTATTGAGGCGTCGTTTTTTGGACATAGCGCAATGACCAATCCTATTTTTGTGCAGTTGGGGCAGAAATATGGACTTGATGTATTGCCAGCCCATATTGTTCGCGAAGGCCCTGCACGATTTCGGATGTATGTTGATGCGCCGTTGGAGCTTTATGAAGAAGATGGAAGCCCCAAAAGTGAGGCGGATGTTATTCGCGCGGCTCATCGACATTTAGAAAACTGGATCAGGACGAATCCGGAGCAATGGATTTGGCTGCACCGGCGATGGAAGGATTAGCCCCTTCGTCATCCTGCGACTTGATCGCAGGATCTAGTGCGTTATTTTGAGATTCTGCGGTTGAACCGCAGTATGACAGCTTAAGGAAAGTTAAATGAGTGATAAGGATTATGATTTTTTTGTGATTGGAGCCGGATCGGCCGGTGTGCGCGCGGCGCGGATTGCGGCGGGGCATGGCGCGAAGGTCGGGATTGCCGAGGCCTCAAAGCTGGGCGGGACGTGCGTGAATCTGGGGTGCGTGCCGAAAAAGATCATAGCGTATGGCGCTGATTATTCGATGCATTTGGATGACGCCAAAGGTTATGGATGGAATGTTCCTAAGGTTTCCTTTGATTGGACGACATTAATTAAAAATCAACGTGCGGAAGTCGCGCGACTGAATGCCGCTTATGAGAAAACGCTCAATAATGCGGGAGTCGATATTCTTCATGGCTATGCTAAATTTTTGGATCCGCACACACTTGATGTTGGCGGGCAGACGGTTACAGCCGAAAATATCCTGATTGCCGTAGGCGGCAAGCCTCGCGTTCCGCATCAACCCGGCGGGCATTTAATGCCAACGTCTGATGATATGTTCAGCTGGCCCAAGCAGCCAAAAAAGGTTGTGATTATCGGCGGGGGGTATGTGGGCGTAGAGTTTGCTCATATCTTGCATGGTATTGGCGCGCATGTTGATCTCATTCACCGGGGCGATATATTTTTACGCGGCTTTGATCACGATCTTGCGCAGTGTTTGGCTGAGGAAATGAAAAAGGCAGGGATTGGTTTGCATTTTAATGCCGATTTGGAGTCGTGCGAAAAGGACGGAGATGGCTTCAAAGTTCATACTGATGACGGGCAGATTTTTGAGTGTGACGTCGCGTTGGCGGCAATTGGTCGTGTGCCTGTTGCTGAGGGGCTGGATCTGGATAAGGCCTTCGTAAAAATATGTAAGAACGGGCAGATCAATATTAATGAAGATTATGAGACTTCGCAGCCGCATATTTATGCGTGCGGGGATGTGGCGAACCACAACCCTCTTACACCCGTTGCGATTAAAGAAGGCCATGTGATTGCAGATCGGTTGTTTAATCATCAAAAAGAGCGCAGCGTGAATTACGATAATATTGCGACGGTGATTTTCTCGCAACCGCCAATTGGCACTGTGGGGATGAGTGAGCACGAAGCAATTGATAAGGGGCATGATGTTGAGGTGTTTAAAACGCGCTTTACGCCGATGCGTCATCAACTGGCGAAGCGCGATGAGAAGACGTTTATGAAGCTGGTTGTCGATAAAAAGAGCGATAAGGTTTTAGGGCTGCACATGATCGGGCTGGATGCGCCTGAGATCCTTCAGGGCTTTGCCGTGGCGATGACTTGCGGCGCGACGAAGGCTGATTTTGATCGCACGATGCCGATTCACCCCACGTCTGCCGAAGAATTTGTGACGATGCGTTAAATCTTAGTTGATGGTTTTTGGTGTGCTGGTGTGGCTAGTGCCGAGAATGAAGTCCGCAAGTTTTGATTCAGGAAAGTCCTGGTTACCGTTTTCCAGATCAGCTTCCGCCAGTGTGTAGATGCGTGCGAGGTTTGCGGCATATAGTTTTTGACCGGCATCGGATAGAAATCTGCGTGTACAGATTTGGTTGAGAAAATCAACAACATGTGAGGGTTTGCCGTGATCTCCGCAAAATTCTTCGCGCAGGAGGCTAGTTTCGTATTTTGTGATCTCGTAGGTCAGCCCTGCGGAGGTTGCTATATCGGCCTCGTGCAGGAGCAGCGCCATAGTGCTTAATACAGCTTCTTTTTCCAAAACCTTCAGGTCTTCGTCAAGGTTAAGCGTATGAGCCTTCGCTTTTTCTCCCAGAAAATGGAAGCGATATGCAGCTTTCATCTGATGCATCGGGTTTGTGGGATCGTCCAGCGGGCTGACGTCCGTGGTCAGCAGCATGAGAGCTAGATTGTTCAAAATACCGGTGTCTTGAATACCGGCGGCCTCGATGTAAGGCTTTGCAAGATCAAAGGATAATTTTTCAAGACGGCTGGGGACGTGTATACCCTTGACCATATTGCCGGACCCGTCATGCCCAATGTCGTGGATGCAGGCGGCGGCCAGCATGAGGCAAATTTCGCTATCGCTGAGCGTACGATTACTGCCTTCATAGATGATATTATGCGTTTTAATGAGCAAAATAAGATGCAAAACCACCTTTTTGAAGTGTGTATTGTCGTGATAGGGCTGAATATTGGGAATTTCACCCAAAATTGCGCAGGTTAGGACCATATTCAGCATATCCGGGGCCGGTTTTACTCCCAGATTCTCCATCGCCATGGTGCATAATGCGTATAAAGAGGGTGTTTTGCCCTGTGTTTGCCAGATATGAAGAATGTCTGAGACTTCCTGCGTAACTTCATCATTAACTGGCAGCCCCGCTGCAGCGAAGATCGACAGGCTTTCCAAGGATTTTAAGTCATTTTGCCAGGTTTTTTCGATATTTATGTGGATATCGGCAAAGATTCCAGCCTCCGGCCAAAGCGGTGATTCCATAGAATCATAAGCTTTCTCAGCAGCTTTTATCAGTGAAGGAAGCAGCGTTTCTGCGGCTTTGCGAAGGTTTTTAGGGTCTATTGTTTGATCTGGCATACTCATTAATTCTTATTATGTATTATTTTAGAATATATGAAACCCCCTAGTAACACGTTAACATGGATTTTTTTATGGTTTTATCATAAAAACTGGGCTTTTCGCAGAGTATGCTTTCCTTTCACGGGACTTTCTTTTATAAGAAAAGGCTCTAATTTAGTCACAATAATTGAAGTGAAATTGAAAATATGACTTGGAAACCCGATAGCTGGCGCGCAAAGCCGGTTCAACAGATGCCTACTTATACCGACCAAGCGGCGCTTGAAGCCGTCGAAAAGCGGCTTTCGCAGATGCCGCCGCTGGTGTTTGCAGGTGAGGCGCGGGCGTTGCAGACCCAGCTTGGACAGGTTGCGGACGGTAAGGCGTTCTTGCTGCAAGGCGGGGATTGCGCGGAGAGCTTTGCGGAGTTTAGCGCCGATAAGATCCGCGATACGTTCCGCGTTATTCTCCAGATGGCGGTTGTGCTCACCTATGGCGGGTCTTTGCCCGTGGTCAAGGTTGGGCGAATTGCCGGGCAGTTCGCCAAGCCGCGCTCCAGCGATACAGAAACGCAGGACGGTGTGACGTTGCCAAGCTATCGCGGCGATAATATTAATGCGCTGGATTTCACACCCGAGGCGCGGGAGCCGAACCCTGAGCGTTTGATGCAGGCCTATCATCAGGCTTCGGCGACGTTGAACCTTTTGCGCGCCTTCGCGAAAGGCGGATATGCGGATTTACAACGCGTGCATGGATGGAATTTGGATTTCGTTTCGGATAGCCCACTTGGCGATCGCTATGAAGACCTAGCCGAGCGCATTGATGATGCGCTGCGCTTTATGGCGGCATGCGGCGTAACTGGCGAGACTGTGCCTGCTATTCGCCAGACTGATTTCTATACCTCGCATGAGGCTTTGCATCTGAATTACGAACAGGCGATGACGCGCACTGACAGTTTGACGGGTGACTACTATGATACATCGGCGCATTTGCTGTGGATCGGTGCGCGCACGCATCAGACAGACCATGCGCAGATTGAATTCGTGAAGGGGCTTAAGAACCCGCTCGGGCTTAAATGCTCCCCTGCCCTTGATCCCGATGAGCTTATACGGCTGATTGATGTTTTGAATCCGGAGAATACTCCCGGGCGCCTGACGCTGATTGCGCGTATGGGGCATGATCAGGTTGTCGAAAAGCTTTCGCCGCTAGTGCGTAAGGTCAAAGAAGAAGGGCGCAGCGTTGTGTGGTCTTGCGACCCGATGCACGGCAATACGTTCCAGTCAGAGACAGGGTATAAGACCCGCCGCTTTGAGCATATCCTTGAAGAAGTACGCGGGTTCTTTGCTGTTCATAAAGCCGAGGGCACACATCCTGGCGGTGTTCATTTTGAAATGACCGGCGAGAATGTGACCGAATGTGTTGGCGGCGCGGAAGCGATTGGGGATGAAGATTTGTCCTCGCGCTATCATACGGCGTGCGACCCGCGTTTGAATGCCAATCAGGCTTTGGAGCTTGCGTTCTTGGTCGCGGATGAGCTGAAAGCCGTGCGTAACGGAGAAAGCCTGAAGCCTTTGGCGGCTGCGGCTGCGGAGTGAAATGACGCATCTGCCCAGCATAACCCTGGCCCAGATCAACCCCACGGTTGGGGATTTGGAGGGCAACCAAGCTCAGATTCTTGATGTGTGGGAACAGGCCGAGAGCGATCTTGTGGTGTTTCCTGAAATGGTATCATGCGGGTATCCGCCCGAGGACCTTGTGCTAAAGCCGTTCTTTTTGGAGCGCGTGCGTGCACAAGTTCAGGCTCTGTGTGCGGCAAGCAAGGGTTTCAAAGCGGGCGCCATTATTGGCTGCCCGTGGGTGATTGACGGGGCGACGTATAATGTTGTTCACCTCATTCATGGCGGCGCGATTATCGCGACGCAGGTGAAATACAATCTTCCCAATTACGGCGTGTTTGATGAGGCGCGAATTTTTAAGGCCGGGCCTTTGCCAGCGCCGATTGATTTTAACGGCGCGAAGCTGGGCGTTTTGATCTGCGAAGATATGTGGTATCCAGACGCGGCGGCGCATCTTCACAAGCATGGGGCGGAGATTTTGATCGTTCCCAATGCCAGTCCGTTTGAAACAACGAAGGGGCAAACGCGTCTGGAGCTGGCTCAAATGCGAGCCCGCGAAACGGGATTGCCGCTTGTGTATGTGAACCAGGTCGGTGGGCAAGATGAGCTGGTCTTTGACGGCGGGTCTTTTGTTTTGGATGCTAAGGGGGCGCTCACGCATCATGCGCCGCTTTTTGAGAAGAGCATTACCACGAGCGATGACACGGCGGTTGTCGATATTCTATCAGCGGAAGAAAAAATCTATGCCGCGCTGCGCCTTGGGCTGAAAGATTATACGCGCAAAAACGGGTTTTCGGGTGTTGTGCTGGGCCTCTCGGGCGGGATTGATAGCGCGATTTCAGCCGTGGTGGCGTGCGATGCTTTGGGGGCAGAGAATGTGCATTGCGTGATGATGCCCTCGCCCTTTACCTCGCAGGAGTCTTTGGATGATGCAAAGGCTTTGGCGGACACGCTTGGCTGCGCGTATGACATTCTGCCGATTGAACCGGCGATGGAAGCGTTTGAGGATATCATTCCGGATTTGAACGGCGTGGCGCATGAGAATATGCAAAGCCGGACGCGCGGGCTGATCCTCATGGCACTGTCCAATTCCAGCGGCAAGATGCTGCTGTCGACGGGTAATAAAAGCGAAATGGCCGTGGGGTATGCGACGCTGTACGGCGATATGAATGGCGGGTTTAACGTGCTGAAGGATGTTTACAAGACGCAGGTCTACGATGTGTCGCGCTGGGTGAACCGCGATGAAGAGATTATTCCCGAACGGATCATCACCAAAGCGCCAACAGCGGAGCTGCGCGAGAATCAGACGGATCAGGATTCGCTGCCTGAATACGACGTTTTGGATGATATTCTTTCATGCCTGATTGAGCATGATATGGGATTGGAAGAAATCACGCAGCGCGGGCACAGCGCGGATGAGGTTTCACGCGTGTGGCGGATGCTGGATCTGGCGGAGTATAAGCGCCGTCAAGCACCGCCGGGGGTTAAGATTACCTCCCGGTCCTTTGGCCGCGATCGGCGCTATTCTATTACGAATAAGTTTCGTTGAAATATGTCATAAACCTATATAGAAAAGATTTAACACGAAGAAACGAAGTTCACGAAGTTTTTTAATAATGAATCAAATACTTCATGCACTTCTCTTAAACTTCTTTTCTTCGTGTTGAAACATTATAAGGATCATAAATGTCAGTACGCGTAAGATTTGCCCCCTCACCCACCGGAATGCTGCATGTCGGGAATGCCCGCACGGCGTTGATCACCTGGTTGTTTGCCAAAAGCCAGGGCGGTCATTTTTTGCTGCGCATTGATGATACAGACAATGAGCGATCCAAAGTGGAGTATGAGCAGGCGATTGAAGAGAGCCTTGTGTGGTTGGGATTGCCGTGGGATGAGAAGGCGAACCAGAAAGACCGATTGGCACGCTATGATGAGCAAATTGAAAAGCTGAAAGCGGATGGCCGGATTTATGCCTGTTATGAGACGCCTGAGGAATTATCGCTGAAGCGTAAATCGTTGCTGTCGCGCGGACAACCGCCGATTTATGACCGGGCGGCGCTGGAGCTTACAGACGCGCAGATTACGAAATACGAAGCCGAAGGGCGCAAGCCGCATTGGCGCTTTAAGCTTTTGGCTGAGCCGATCGAATGGAACGATCATATTCGCGGTGAAGTCAAATTCCACGGCAAAGACTTGTCCGATCCTGTTGTCTTACGTGAAGACGGCAGCCCGCTGTATCACCTTTGCTCTGTGATTGATGATGTGGATTTCAAAATTACGCATGTTGTGCGTGGGGAGGACCATGTTTCCAACACGGCGACGCATGTGCAGATGTTTGAAGCTTTGGGCGCGACGCCGCCGGACTTCGTGCATTTGCCGCTGATTTCGGATGCGGAAGGTGGAAAACTCTCGAAACGTTTGGGGTCTTTGAGTATTCGCGATATCCGCGAAACCGAAGGGCTGGAGCCGATGTCGGTTTGCAGCCTTTTGGCGCGGCTTGGGACATCCGAGCCGATTGAGGCGTTCCGGGACCTTCAGCCATTGATCGGGAGTTTTGATTTCTCCAAATTCTCACGCGGGACGCCGAAGCTGGACCCTGAGGAATTGCTGCGCCTGAATGCGAAGATCATCCATGACACGCCGTTTGAAGACGTGAATGTGCGGCTCGCGCAGATGGGGCTGCAGGATATCGATGAATCTTTCTGGGATGCCGTGAAGGCGAATTTGCAGAAAGTTTCGGATGTGAAGGAGCTCTGGCATGTTGCGAACGGGCCGGTTGAGCCGGTGATCGAGGACCGGGATTATATTGCGCAGGCGCTAAAGAATCTGCCCCCTGCCCCGTGGGATGAAGGCACATGGGGGCAATGGACTGGAACGCTGAAGGAGAAAACAGGGCGCAAAGGGCGCGAGCTGTTTATGCCTTTGCGTCAGGCTTTGACGGGTATGGATCATGGACCGGAGATGCCGCAAATGTTGCTTCTCATCGGCCCCGATAAGGCCAAAGAGCGGCTTGGCATGAAAAAAGCGGCGTGATTAGTGGATTCTTGAGTTCTTTATCAGAACCAGAAAGCTTTCCAGCTTTCTCAGGTCGTAGGACGTGGCTTCGGGCCAGAGCAAAGCGACCGTATTCTTGAAGTGATTTTTGCCTTCGATGAAAAGCTGGTCACATAAGAGCATCTTACGTTTTGGGCTTAGCGCAGCATATTCCTCGATAATATTCAGAGGTTGCCTAGCGCTTTCTAGCAGATCTTCGATTTTGGTGTTCATATTCATTTGAGTTCTTTATACCTTAATCTTACGGAAAAAACAAAGATTCTGCATATTTTATAAATAAAACAAACAGTTAACATTTAAAACAAAATACTTTCCCCGCGCAAGCGGGGATCTTATGCTTGGTGTTATTTGAAAGATTCCCGCTTTCGCGGGAAAGGCAATGAAGCGAAGTAGGTACTTTATGTCTGTCTCTATTATCCTTGTCCGGCCCCAAATGGGCGAGAATATCGGCGCGGCGGCGCGGGCGATGGTGAATTTCGGATATAGCGATTTGCGGTTGGTGGCGCCGCGCGATGGCTGGCCGAATGCGCGGGCGATCGATATGGGATCGGGGGCGTTTGATAAAATTCCAGCGCCGCTGGTGTTTGAGAGCCTGCAAGACGCGGCGGCGGATCTGCATATACTTTATGCGACGACGGCGCGGCCACGCGATATGGTGAAGCCTGTGTTTACGCCGGGTGGTGCGGCGAAGGATGCTCATAAACGCGTGAATGAAGGGCAGAAAATTGGCCTGGTTTTCGGGCCGGAGCGCACGGGGCTTGAGAATGAGGAGCTTATGGTGTGTCAGAGCATTATAAGCATTCCGACCAATCCTGAGTTTCCTTCGCTGAACCTTGCGCAATCGGTGTTGCTCAGTGTTTCGGCGTTAGGCCTGAGGGAGCGTGATGAGGCTCAGGCCGTTCTGGCGCATGGCGACAGCGCGCCGGTGACGCAAGATAAGCTGGAAGAGTTTTTGGTGCGCCTCGAGGATGAATTGCAGAGCGGTGGTTTTTTTAAATCGGAAGGGCTGAAGCCGACGATGATTAAGAATATTCGCGCCATTTACACCCGCGCGGATCTAAGCGATCAGGAGGTTAAAACCCTGCATGGCATTGTTTCTGCGCTGATCGGGCAAAAGAAAAAGCCGCTATGAGAAGCGGCTTTTTGGTATTTTTTATCAGAATTCTGATTAGCGTGAATAGAACTCGACCACCAGGTTTGGTTCCATTTGAACCGGGTATGGTACGTCTTCGAGTTTTGGTGTGCGCAGGAATGTCGCTTTCATGGCTTTGTGATCTGCATCAACATATTCAGGCACTTCGCGTTCCGGCTTTTGAATAGATTCAATCACCATAGGGATGTTTTTGCTTTTTTCGCGCACTTCAATCACGTCGCCTTCTTTGACCATGTAAGACGGGATGTTGACAACATTTCCGTTCACAGTGATGTGCTTGTGGCTGATGAACTGACGCGCGGCGAAGACTGTTGGGACAAGGCCGGCGCGGTAAATCACAGCGTCCAGGCGGCGCTCCAGCAGACCGATCAGGTTTTGTCCTGTGTCACCTTTGAGGCGGTCGGCTTCTTTGAAGTAGCGGCGGAATTGTTTCTCACCGATATTGCCGTAATAGCCTCTCAACTTCTGTTTTGCCTGAAGCTGCACACCGTAATCGGAGAGTTTGCCGCGGCGTTCGCCGTGCATACCCGGGCCGGATTGGCGTGTGTTATATGGTGATTTTGGGCGACCCCACAGGTTACAGGCCAGGCGGCGGTCGATTTTGTGTTTTGCTTGTAAGCGCTTTCCACTCATTTTATGTGTCCTTTCATAGACTTAAGTTGCTTTTTTAATGTCCCGCTTGCGTTTGAAAACGATTGGTTCACCCAACATGACCATATGTCATTTCGCAGGAATATGGGGATTTATAGCGATTTTTGCGCAGATGTCAAATTCTTCGTTGAAGGTCAGGGAAAAGCTGTATAATTAGAACGTGTGGGCCAGTAGCTCAGCTGGTTAGAGCAGTCCGCTCATAACGGATTGGTCGCTGGTTCAAGTCCGGCCTGGCCCACCACCTTCCCGAACATAATTATATGCATAGTTTGTAATTTGGCTTTACCTTTAAGAAGAGACAGATGTCGGCGATGTATCAATCTCTTTCATTTTCACACTGAGAATTAAAACGCCAGCCAGCATGGTTAAAAGACCCAGCCACCATCCCTGCCAGACGCCATAGGTCACATTTGCAACGGCAAAAATCATAATAAATGATGTCAATGCGGCGCGGCGGGTTATTTCGTCCATATTATGGTACATGTATTTCATCATCCAAGCGATGGCGGCAACGCCCATTAAAATGCCAACCAACCCAAATTCTATCCATATCTGTAATACGGCGCTATGAGGATGAAGAACGCTTTGTGTGCCATTTTGGAATTGATGCGCTATATTTTTAGTGGCTTCTATACCATGTCCAAAGACCGGGCTTTGAGCCACAACATCGTTGGCAAAACTCCAAATTTCAAGACGGTGTTCAATATATGCTTGTTTTGCAAAATTCCACTCAAAAAATACATCGGGAATTTTTAGATAGAAAAGCTCTAGAAAAAAAGGTTTGCCAACAATGAAAAGGGCTGTCATCGCAAAAAGCCCGTACCATGCCCAAGCTTTTTTGAACGGAAAAACGACGTAAAAGATAAGGCCTAGCAACAACGCGGCTTGGGCGCTTTGGCTTTGGACCATGAAAGTCATAATGAGGACCGGTAAGACAAGCAACGCATTGATATAGGATATTTTTTTGGTCATAAGCAGCAAGCTTGTTACGGTCATCAGAACGATACTCACAGCCCCGCGATTAAAAACGGCCGTGGATAAAGACTTCACTTCTTCGTATTGCCGTATCCATTTATACAACGCGCTGTCTAAAGATAAATCCAGCGCAGTCAAAGCCCCACCGATTGCACAGGCGATTAGAATAAAAAACATCCCTTTTGGGTGCATGTATTTTGCCCCTGTTATGATGACGCTGAGTCCTAATGCATAAAAAATTAGCAAAAGAGAGGTTTTAATAACGCGTTCAAAAGAGTGATCAAAATGGTTGGTCCAGATCAAGCTCAGGAAGATTATAGATGTTACGCCCGACGTAAAAACCAGCACGGGTCTTGATAATTTTGGTCTTGTATGAAATCCAAACCACAGAACCGGAAACCCCAAAAGGGCCGTTATAAGTGGTAAAAATGCCAAGACGCGTGGGAATTCAACGGCCAAAACAGGCGTTGCGATCAGCGGCCCTAATATAGCAATATTGAGAAGTTTTTCGTTGCGATTCACGTTATGTATCTAAGAAGCTGCGCAGTTTTCTGGAACGGCTTGGGTGTTTCAACTTACGCAGAGCTTTGGCTTCAATCTGACGGATACGTTCACGGGTGACGTTAAATTGTTGTCCGACTTCTTCCAAAGTGTGGTCCGTGTTCATGCCGATCCCGAAGCGCATCCGCAAGACGCGCTCTTCACGCGGCGTGAGTGATGCCAATACCCGCGTTGTGGTTTCACGTAAATTGGAGTGAATCGCGGAATCGATGGGGGCAATCGCATTTTTATCTTCGATGAAATCGCCCAATGAAGAATCTTCTTCATCGCCAATCGGCGTTTCGAGAGATACGGGTTCTTTCGCAATTTTCAAGACCTTACGGACTTTATCTAAAGGCATGTGTAAACGCTCGGCCAGTTCTTCGGGCGTTGGCTCGCGGCCAATTTCATGCATCATCTGGCGGGATGTCCGCACGAGTTTGTTGATCGTTTCGATCATGTGGACAGGGATGCGGATTGTGCGGGCCTGGTCAGCGATGGAGCGGGTGATGGCCTGTCTGATCCACCATGTTGCATAGGTCGAGAATTTATAGCCGCGGCGATATTCAAATTTGTCGACGGCTTTCATCAAGCCGATGTTGCCTTCCTGAATAAGGTCAAGGAATTGCAGGCCGCGGTTGGTGTATTTTTTGGCGATCGAAATCACGAGACGCAAATTGGCCTCGACCATTTCTTTTTTCGCGCGAGCGGCTTCTTTTTCGCCCTTTTGAACGGTTCCTAAAATGCGGCGCCATTCCTTGATCGGCAGCATGGCATCTTCGGAGACCAGCGCGATTTGTTCGCGGATTTTACCCACTTCGTCTTTATGCTTCTTGGCGAAGTCGGCCCAACCTTTGCCCTTGAGTTTACCTACGCGGGTCAACCATTTCGGGTCAAGCTCTGAGCCGTAGTATTCTTCCAGGAAATCTTCGCGCTTCACTTTGCAGTTCACGGCAAGGCGCAGGAGTTTTCCTTCCATCGACACCAATTCGCGATTAATGACATAGAGGCGGTCGATAAGCTGTTCAATTCGAGAATTGTTGAGTTTGACCTCGTTCATCAACTCAACCATTTCTTCTTTCAGGTCATTATACTTTTTGTTGACCTTATCGTCGGGCTCTTTCCCTTTTTGCAGGGCTTCGAGGCGCTCCTGCTGGACCTTTTGCATTTTCTTATAGGTCTTTTGGATTTTGCCAAAAGTCTCGAAAACTTGCGGGGCTAGCTCCTCTTCCATAGCGGCAAGAGAGATGCTGGCTTCTTCGTCATCGCCATCTTCTGCGCTTTCTTCGCCATCTTCAGATTCTTCATCCTCATCGGACTCTTCGCTCTCGGCACTTTCGTCTTCGGAGCCTTCTTCGTCTGGGCCTTCGTTATAGGTTGCATCCAGGTCGATAACCTCGCGCAAAAGGATGTCGCCGTCTTGCAGCGCTTTATACCAGGCGATGATAGATTCAATGGCCAGCGGGGATTCACAAATTCCGCCAATCATAAGCTCACGCCCGGCTTCGATACGCTTTGCAATGGCGATTTCGCCTTCACGGGAGAGCAGCTCCACTGCGCCCATTTCGCGCAAATACATACGCACGGGGTCGTCGGTGCGGCCGGTATCGTCATCGGCGATGTTTCCTCCAGCGTTTTCGTTGCCCTCGGCTTCCTCTTCCTCGGTAGCATCGTCTTCGTTTTCGACAAGTTGAATACCTACATCGGAAAATGTAGCCATAGCATCTTCGATTTGGTCTGATGCGAACTCTGACGCTGGTAGCGCCTTATTGATCTGTTCATAGGTTAGGAAGCCTTTGTCCTTACCCTGTTTAACCAATTTCTTAACAACACTGGCCAGAGAGCCTGTTGGTGTTGATGTTTCCTGATTGTCTTCTTCTTTTTCGCTCACAGATAAATTTCCAGCTGATTTTGATGCCATGTGATTCGTAACTCTTATTAGTTAATCTTATAAAACCTAATGTTTAAAGATGTTAGCGCATAAACGCCCCCACCTTATTGCCCTTCTGCTTCTTTGATTCGCATAAGGGATTTTAATCTTTCTTCGTCCTCTTCGTTCGATACGTTTTTCCAACCTGCGCGGATTTCCCCAGCCGCGTTATGATTTTTCATACTGGCCCAGAATGCGTTCCATTGCTGAGCCTTTGTAGGGTTATCATAGTCTTTGCGATTCGCAGGACGGCAAAAAGCAGCGTGAACATAAACAGATTCGGAACATATGTCATCCATTTCCTGCTTAAACCCCTGCATTTCTAAATGGTGCGCGAGGGCCTGCGCGTCAAGGGCTGGATCATCCTCCATCGCCATAATGATGTTTTGGCGCAGATCGTTGAGGCGCGTATTGGCGGGATGAAATTCACCAAAGCTTTCCTCAATTTGCTCGTAAATGCGGGGATCATTGAGGATTGCGGCCAATAAGACGCGGTCTTTTACATCGGTTTGGGCCGCGCGTGGTTTTGGAATCCGCAGAGATGATGGTTTTGGAGGGGCGGCATATCCCTGCTTTTTAGAGCCGTCCTTTTTGTTATAGCGCGGAAAGAAGGTATCGGAGATTCTAGTGCGCAGCAGTTCCTTGTAATAACGCTGCACGTCTGTGTCCTGGATTTGCAGAATTTCTTTTTGAAGGGTTTTTTCCAGTCCCGCGCGTTTTTCGGGGGTGTCGAATGTACGCCCGGCGGTGTGGCTGGCCCACAGAAAGTCAAACAGCGGCATGGCGGCCTGAAGCACAGATTTGAGCGCGGGGACGCCGCCGCTGCGCAGCAAGCTGTCGGGGTCTTCGCCTTCGGGCATGAAGGCAAAGCGCGCGCTTTGGTTGGGCTTGAGGAGCGGCAGAATTCGCTGACAGGCGCGCGAGGCCGCGCTGCGCCCGGCGTTATCGCCGTCAAAGCACAAGACGGGGATTTTCTCATCGCCGGGGATCATGGACCACAGGGATATGATTTGTTCCTCGGTCAGGGCTGTTCCCATCGGGGCGACGGCGCCTTTGAAGCCCGCCTGATGACAAGCGATGACGTCCATATAACCTTCGGTGACAATAATGGAGTGGCCTTCGCGCGCGGCGTGGCGGGCGTGTTGTTCGCCATAGAGCATGCGGCCTTTGTCGAAGAGAGGTGTGTCCGAAGAGTTGATGTATTTCGGCGGTTTGAAATCGCCTGTTATTGGCCGGATATGTTCGGGCAAGATGCGTCCGCCGTATGCAATCACCCTGCCCCGCTTATCGGCGACGGGGAACATGACACGATCGCGGAAGAAGGCGTATGGCTCTCCGCCTTTGGTGGATTTTTTGAGTATTCCCGCTTCGATCATCATGGCGTCGCTAAAGCCGTCGGCTTTGAGGGCTTTGCGCAGGGCTTGCCCGTCGGCAGGGGCATAGCCGATGCGGAAGTTTTCCTGCACCTGTCCGCCCAGGCCGCGTTTATCGAGGTAGTCCTGCACGTCCTGATGGCCTCCGGCGCGTAATTGGCCCTGGAACCACGCCGTTGCGGCGTCCATCAGAGTGTAGAGGTCCTTTTGCTGCTGGGCTTTTTGGATCGCCTGCGGATCGGGTTTGGGCATTTCGAGTCCCGCGTCGGCGGCGAGCATCTCGACCGCATCGGGGAAAGCCAGATTATCGTGCTGCATCACAAAGCCGATCACGTCACCATGCGCGCCGCAGCCAAAGCAATGATAGAACTGTTTGTCGTCATTGATGGTGAAGGAGGGCGATTTTTCCTTATGGAAGGGGCAGCAGGCCTTGAACTCATGCCCTGCCCTTTGCACGGAGATACGCCGTCCGATGATATCAGACAGGGTTAGACGGTTTCGTATCTCGTCCAAAAAACGCGGGGGAATCGACATAACTCCAATACTTAGCAATAAACTGTGAAAAGTGCCATATATGAGGTAAAAAAGTGCTTGAATAATAAATAGATTAAATGTACTAATTTGGAGCATATTAAGTTTTACGCATATTTCTGCGGTTCTTTAGAGGTTTGGCATGCCGATTTTGTTTAGAAAAGATACCAAAATTAAAGTGATCGAATACGGTGAGCACGCCGATGACGGTTTTTCTTTTGAGAGTATTAAACGCTTCTTTCGTCCCTTTTTTCAGAAGCTGAATAACAGCAATCATTAAAATATAGCATATAAGCACTATATTCTAACATTGGAATACTGTTATATTTCAATGCTTTAGCGATATGAATTTGCAGAATCACCCTATTTTGTGTATATTAAAATTCAATAATATTACGGTTTAGAATACAAAAGCGGTTTGGAGTAGGAGTAAAAAATGCCACAGATTTTTGAAAAGAATTGTAAGCTTAAAGTGATTGAATATGGCGCTGCGGAGAGTGCTTCTGAAATTTTCGATGAAATCAAAAGCGCGATTGTCAGCTACATAAAGAAAATTGCTTAGTAAGTTTAAAGACAGCCCGGCCAAGCCGGGCTTTTTCTTGGGCGCTGCGCGAAGTGTCTAACCAAGTTTTGCTTTGACCAAACCGCCTGCCTTTCCCATATCGGCCTGACCGGCATATTGGCTTTTGAGAACACCCATGACTTTCCCCATATCTTTAATACTGGCAGCGCCCGTATCGGCAATGATGGTGACGATGGCGGCTTCGAGTTCTTCCTGGCTTAATTGCTTGGGCAGGAAGTTTTGAATGACTTCGATTTCGGCTTCTTCTCTTTCGGCCAGTTCTTCGCGGCCGGCATCGCAATAAATCTTTGCAGATTCCTGACGCTGTTTGATCATGGATTGGAGCATGGATAAAATTTCGGCTTCGTCCACGCCATCGGCCTTGCCCTGTCCACGCGCGGCGATGTCGCGGTCCTTAAGCGCTGCGAGAATCAGACGAATGGTCGACATGGCCGTTTGATTTTTGCTTTTTAATGCTTCTTTCAAAGCCGCGTTGAATTGCGCGCGTTTATCTAATTGTTCTTGATCCATATTTTTTTCTTTTCTTTTGAGTTCAAAGCCGTTATTAACTTTGTTTCTAGCGACACACGGCTAGAAAGACAATCATTCATGACGAAAATTACTACAGTAAAACAGCCATCAAATGCAACGGCTGTGATTCTTTTCGCCGACGGAACAGTGTTTTTTGGACATGGTTTCGGTGCCGAAACGAAGGCGGTTGGCGAGATCTGCTTTAATACCGGGATGACGGGGTATCAGGAAACTTTGACCGATCCCAGCTATGCCGGGCAGATCATTACTTTCACATTTCCTCATATCGGCAATGTCGGGACGAACGACGATGACATGGAGACGGTTAATCCAGCGGCGCGCGGGCTTATTGTGCGCGAGGATGTGACCGAGCCGTCGAATTGGCGCAGCGCCAAGCATCTGGATGAATGGTTGAAAAGTTATAACCTTCCCGGGATCAGCGGCGTCGATACGCGGGCGCTGACGCGCTACATCCGCGAGAAAGGCGCACCGAACGGTATTTTGGTGCATGATCCTTCTGGTAAATTCGATTTAAAGGCTTTGCAAGACGAAGCAGCGGCGTGGCCGGGGCTTGAGGGTATGGATCTGGCCAAAGAGGTTTCCTGTACGCAGAGTTATAGCTGGAAGCAGAAATGCTGGACCATTGCGGATGGGTATACAGACCAAGACGCGCCGCAGTTTAAAGTGGTCGCCGTTGATTTCGGTGCGAAGCAGAATATTTTGCGCTGCCTGGCGAATGCCGGGTTTGATGTGACGGTTGTTCCAGCGCAAAGCACAGCCGAAGAGATTTTGGCGCATAAACCTGACGGGGTTTTCCTCTCGAACGGTCCGGGTGACCCCGCTGCGACAGGCGAATATGCTACGCCGATGATTCAGGCTTTGATCGAAAAGAATATTCCGATTTTTGGGATCTGCCTTGGGCATCAGCTTTTGGCGCAGGCGCTTGGCGCGAAGACACAGAAGATGCATTTGGGGCATCGCGGCGCTAACCAGCCGGTCAAAGATTTGATTACCGGCAAGGTTGAGATCACATCCCAGAATCACGGTTTTGCGGTGCTGGCGGAGAGCTTGCCGGACGGGGTTGAGGAAACACATGTCAGCTTGTTTGATGGTTCAAACGAAGGTTTAAGAGTTAAAGATAAGCCTGTGTTTTCTGTGCAATATCACCCCGAAGCTTCACCCGGGCCGATGGATAGTTATTATTTGTTTGAGAGATTTAAAGACAATATCGAGAAGGCAAAGGCGGCCTAAGCGCCTGTTAGCATTTTCGCGATGCTCAAGTAGAGCGGTAGCCCGAATATGATGTTGAACGGGAATGTCACGGCCAAAGATAGCGCTATGGCTGGTGATAGATTTGCTTTTGGTAGAGCTATGCGCAAAGCCGCAGGTACCGCGATATAAGATGCGCTTGCGCAGAGCACAGCAAACAACATTAAGCTTCCTGTTTGCAGACCGACAAATGCGCCGAAAACACTGCCCAGACCTGCGCCGATAAGCGGCATAATAATACCGTAGCTTATCAGCCCAAGATTAAGCGCACCTTCTTTATCTCCAGGCTGTTTGCCCAATTTCGATGCTGCGACCATGCCGATATCAATCATGAAGAGACACAATACGCCTTTGAATATTTCTTTGAAAAACGGTGATACGGTCTGCATACCAGGTTCACCCGCCAGCCAGCCGATAAAGAAAGACCCCACCAGCAAAACAACCGAGCCATTGAGGAAAATCTCGCGCCAAATCGTGTTATCAAGTTTCACGTGATTCGATTGGTCTTTTGCGAATTTGTTCACAAGCAGGAGCCCTGCGAAGATAGCAGGCGTTTCCATGATAGCCATAACAGCAACCATCCAGCTGTCATATGTGATTTGTAGTGAGTGTAATAATTCTGTTGCCGTGACGAATGTGACGACGCTCACTGATCCGTAATGCGCGGCAATTGTGGCTTTTTCTGTTGGGCGCTTACGCGAGAGGACGCCTAGCAATGCATATCCTAAAAAAGGCATAAAGAAGCTGAAAGCGGCTCCAGCTAGCAGTAATATGCCGACCAAAGCGCTGATTTCATTCTGACTTAAGGCATAACCGCCTTTGTAGCCAATCGCCATCATAAGATAGATTGCAATGAATTTACTCACGTTTCCGGGGATTTCGAGATCGGATTTGAGTAGCCTTGCACTAAAACCTAGGATAAAAAATAGAATGACGGGGTTGAAGAAATTTTTGAGTGCAAGTTCTAAAATCGTATCAATCATGGTGTCCGATCATGCACAGGTTTTTGGGATTTTCAATTCTTTTTTAATAAAAGCGTTGAACTTATTGTTTATCTTCGTTACACCATGGTTCTCGGAACCTATGAGAGAGATCCGAGATTCATGCCTAAAAGAACTGACATCAAATCCATTTGTATTATTGGCGCGGGACCGATCATTATCGGGCAAGCGTGTGAGTTCGATTATTCGGGGGCGCAGGCGTGTAAGGCGCTGCGCGAGGAAGGATACCGCGTTATCCTGATTAACTCCAACCCCGCGACCATCATGACCGACCCCGAGATGGCCGATGCGACCTATATCGAGCCGATTA
>CAYGNI010000004.1:0-46554 GCA_964351195.1 uncultured Micavibrio sp. | reverse complement strand
CTGTTAAGAGTATTTCGATTGATCCGTCGGTGATGGACGATAAGGAAACGTTGGAAGACCTTGTTGTAGCGGCGATGAATAATGCCGGTGAAGCGAAAGAAGCCAAGATTAAGAGCGAAACCGAAGAGATGGTGAAATCTCTGGGTCTTCCTAAGGACACAAAGCTCCCATTTTAATTTCAAATTTGCAAAATGAAACGTGGCTGACATACCGATCAGTCTTTTATCGCTATTGGATTGTATATGAGACTTGTTACCTGGAATATTAACTCTGTACGTCTGCGTACGCCTCTGGTTTTGAAGCTGATTGATGAGGTTTCTCCGGACATTATTTGTCTGCAGGAGACGAAAACGCCGGACGAACATTTCCCGTTTGAGCCATTTCGTGAGGCGGGGTATGAGCATATTCATATTCACGGCATGAAGGGATATAACGGCGTGGCGATTCTGTCGCGCATTCCATTCGTCGGTCATGATATTCATCACCGTGTCGGGCGGGAGGATTGTCGGCATATTTCCGCGCAATTTGACGGGTTTGAATTGCACAATCTTTATATTCCTGCGGGCGGCGATGAGCCAGATCCTGATATCAACGATAAATTTGCGCATAAGCTTGATTTTGTTGATGAAATGACGCGTTGGTTTGTGGATCAATATACCTCTGATCAGCCAATTATAGCCGTAGGGGATTTCAATATTGCGCCGTATGAACACGATGTTTGGTCGCATAAACAGCTTTTGAAAGTTGTGTCGCATACGCCGCCGGAAACGGAGCGATTGGGTAAGATGCTCTGCTCGCTCGATTGGATTGATGTGGCGCGGGAATTTATTCCCATGGAAGAGAAGTGTTATACGTGGTGGTCGTATCGGAATCGGGATTGGAAAAAATCAAATCGTGGACGGCGGCTGGATCATATTTGGGTGACGCCGCCGTTGAAAGATCGTTTAAAGACGTACAGCGTTTTGGAAAAGGCGCGGGATTGGGAAAAGCCCTCAGACCATGTGCCTGTTATCGTTGATTTTGACATTTAAGCACACTTACCGACTGGTCGGTATTAAGGTTTGTCAATTATCGGTTATAATTAGATATTGTGTGCCTAACGGTGCGACTTTGTCTTTTATGATTTTTGCATTGTTTTTGGATATGCAGTTGTTCTTATAATTTGCTCGTAGGGTAAATTTTTTGCCTTTGCGTTTGATGTTAATTACTTTGTCTCCTTTGATGAAAGCAAATGCCCATAAGTTATCGTCTTCGAGGTTCGGAAGATTTTGTCGGTATTCTCCAAGCTCATAAGGTAAATATTCTGATTGCCATTTCTCCACTGTTTTACTGCCTCGTGAATAAGGGGATAAAACACATACGGTGTCCCAATCAAAGTCTGTTGTATCAGCTAGAAGAACTTGTCCCTGACTTTCTATTTTTGACGCTACATTTTGCCAAAAAGGGTTAGGTGTATCACATGCGCTTAGATTTAATGTCGCGACTATGACTAGGAGTTTTTTCTTCATGTTTTCTTACTAGCTGGTTTGTGTTCCGTGGGGACAGTTTAAAAGTCTGAGCAGCGACCTTTGACTTCCCAATCACCGAAGCGTGTGGGTTCGGCGAGGCCGGCGTCTTTGAATCCGCCGATTTCTTTTTTGGTTTTATCGTGTTCGCTCTTTTCTTGTGCGCGTTCCTGCGCGTTCTTGGCTGCTTTTTTGTCTTGCGCTTTTTGTGCTTTGGGGCTTGGATTTTGTGTGCTCATAGCGCAATATATAGTTCAATTCATTGAGGAATTCCAGAGGAGTTATGACGAATAATCCATTAGAAGACTATCGCAGACAAATTGACGCGCTTGATCAGGAATTGATTGATGTACTGGCGCGCCGCTTTGAGGTTGTGAAGGCCGTTGGACACTATAAAGCGGGGGCGGATGTCAGCGTTGTGCAGCCTGCGCGCGCGCAGGCGGTCAAGAACCGTGCAGCTGAAATGGCGGCAGAAAAGGGGCTGGATCCTGATTTTATCCGTGAGCTTTACGAGATGATGATTGATCACGCTCATGCATTGGAAGACGCGATTTTGGATAATGCAAAATCATGACGGGCGTTTCTGAACATCCTCAACAAACCGATATTGAAGATCCTGAGTTTGCCGGTGACGGACTGGCTGCGCGGCGTGTGTCTTTATCGATTTTGAGTAACGTGCTGGATAAAAAGCAGGCTTTGGACCATGTTTTGGACGTTGATGAGGGGTTTCGATCACTTGTACAACGTGACCGCGCGTTTTGCCGTATGCTTGTGAGCACGGTTATCCGCCGACTGGGGCAAATTGATGCGTTGATTGAAAATGCCGAGGATCGACCGGGGACGAAAACGCCGATTTTGCATCATATTTTACGGTTAGGGACGGCACAGATCATGTTTATGGCAGTGCCCGATCACGCTGCTGTTGACACATGTGTACGTCTGGCGGGGGAGAGCAATCTTGAGCGCCAAAAAGCGTTTGTGAATGCAATTTTGCGTACGGTTGTGCGCAGCGGACCGGCATGGTTGTCGCGTCAGGATGAAGCGCGGCTTAATACACCGGAATGGCTGTTGAAGCTGTGGATCGAGGATTACGGTCTGGGCGTGGCGGCGGAAATTGCGCAGGCGAATCTGTCTGAAGCGCCGCTTGATATTACTATTAAAGATCCGAAGTCGAAAAGTTATTGGGCCTCACAGTTTAAAGCGACGGAAATGTTGACAGGGACTTTACGCAAGACATCCGGTGGACGCGTACAGGATATGGAAGGGTTTGATGCCGGGCATTGGTGGGTGCAGGACGCCTCGGCGGCGATGCCGGCGAAGTTGTTCGGTTCGATTGAGGGGCAAACGGTTATTGATCTTTGCGCGGCGCCGGGCGGGAAGAGTATTCAGATGGCGGCGATGGGGGCGCACGTGGTGGCGATTGATCGCTCTGTCAATCGTTTGAAACGGTTGGAAGAGAATGCGGAGCGGCTTGGGCTTACTGATAAAATCGAAGTGATTGCAGCGGATGCAAGTGCGTGGAAACCGTCCGGTATGGCCGGTTCGCAGGTGCCTTATATCCTGCTGGATGCGCCGTGCAGCGCGACAGGTACGCTGCGCCGTCATCCCGATGTTGCGCATCTTAAGAGCGAGCTGGATATTGCGCAGCTTTGTGATTTGCAGGGGCGATTGCTGGCGAATGCGTTTGCGATGTTGAGTGTAGGCGGGATTTTGGTGTACTGTACGTGTTCTTTGCAGAAGGCCGAGGGAGAGGCGCAGATTGAAGCGTTTTTGGCTTCGGAGCCGCAGGCAGCGCGTCTGCCGATTCAGGCGGAAGAGCTCGGCGGGTACGATGAGTCGCTTACTGAAGAGGGGGATTTGCGGATTTTACCGTTTCATCAGGCGGCATTAGGCGGGATGGATGGGTTTTATATTGCTCGCCTAACACGGGTTGCTTGATTTTCTTCGCCATTTGGTCTGCAAATAAAGCCTTTTTGCGCTTCCGGTGCTCACGTACAATTATGTACGCTGCGCGCCGGTTCTCAAAAGACTTCATTTTCGACTCAAATTGCTTTGAAAATTTTTAGTAATGCAAAAAGCTTAATCGCTTTGACCTGTGTGTTTGTGTTTGTGATTGTGGATAGATTTGGGGATAAAATTTTGCTATGCTCGTAAGAGCTAGACAATCCGCGGATCAACACATAAGGCATTCACACCATGGTCTCTTCACCAAAGTCTTCGGGCATACGTATTGCACCCTCGATTTTATCGGCTGATTTTTCCCGTTTGGGGGAAGAGGTCAAGGCGATTGACGAAGCGGGTGCGGATTACATTCATATTGATGTGATGGACGGGCATTTCGTGCCGAATTTGACGTTCGGGGCGCCTGTAGTGAAGTGCCTGCGTCCCTGGACGGACAAGGTTTTTGACGTGCATTTGATGATTACGCCTGTGGATCCGTTGATTGAGGATTTTGTCGGTGCGGGCGCGGATATTATTACAGCGCATGTCGAGGCAGGGCCGCATTTACATCGTACGCTTCAGGCGATTAAAGCACAGGGTGTGAAAGCCGGTGTTTCATTGAATCCCCATACGCCGATTGAAAGTATCGCGCATGTTATGGATCTGGTGGATCTTATTTTGATTATGACGGTGAATCCCGGTTTTGGCGGGCAGAGCTTTATTCCGCTGTTTGATAAAATCAAAGATGCGCGCAAAATGATTAAACGTACAGGGCGTGACATTGATTTGCAGGTTGATGGCGGCGTCAATCCGGAAACGGCTAAACAATGTATCAAAGCCGGTGCGGATGTTTTGGTTGCGGGGACGGCTGTGTTTAAGGACGGGCCAGAGAATTATGCGCGCAATATTGCGGCGCTCAGAGGATAATGGTTTAGGTGTACGCGTATGACATTGCGGATTTTAAATACATTGAAAGAAAGGGCCGAGCATTGGGCGTTTAACTCCGTTTTGTATAATTGGAGTTTGAGCGGCGATGTGCCTGACCGGCTTTGTGTGAAGCCGGTTGATATATGGCCAGGTGATCCGGAAGCCGGGCGACGCTTGTGTGAAGGGATTTTTTCATTAGGGGATGAGGAGCTTGCGCTGCGCGGGGCGTGCTGGGAGCCGTTTGGCGTTGATGAGGCGTGGATTGCGCATATGCATGGGTTTACGTGGCTGCGCGATATGCCGGCTTATGCGTATCAAAGCGGGCAGCAAGCGGTTGTTCAGACCCGTACGCGTATGATGATTTTGGCGTGGATTGACCGGTATAAAAGCTGGGCGGCGCTGCCCTGGCGTGCGGATGTTATGGGCGAGCGGTTGGCGATGTGGATTGCGCTGTTTGAATTTTTCGGCCCGGACGCGTTGTTTGGTGATGACGACGTTGAATTTCATGAGATGTTCTTTGATTCCCTGGTGCGGCAAGGGCGGCATTTATCGCGCGTGGTTGACGGTACGCATGGGGAGAAGATTCAAGGGCTTGGTGCGTTTAAGGCCGCGAAGGGATTGCTTTATGCGGGCTTGGCACTCGAGGGTCATGAGGTTTGGTCGGAAATTGCGCTGGATGTTATAGAGGAAGAAATTGAACGGCAGATATTGGGAGATGGCTGTCATGCTTCACGCAATCCGGATGTCTTGCTGAAGGTTTTGCAGATCTTGCTGGATGTACGCGGCGCTTTACGCACGGCGGATTATCCTTTGCCGGAAAGCGTACAGCACGCGATTGACAAAATGGGGCCGGCTTTACGGTTCTTCCGGTATAACGATAAAGGTTTTGGTCTGTTTAACGGCGCGCAGCACGGGGATGAGACGCTTATGGACAGTGTGCTGGCGCAGGCCGGGGTGCGCGGGAAGGTTATGAATTCTCTGCCTTGCGGCGGGTATGAGCGTGTGACGTTGGGACGTACAAGTCTGATGTTTGATTGTGGCATGCCTGCGCAGCGGCCTTATGATGGGCGGGCGCATGCGGCGCCTTTGGCGTTTGAGATGAGCCATGGGCGGGAACGTGTTTTTGTGAATTGTGGGGCGCATCCCTATGATGCTGCGTGGATTGATGCTCTGCGGGCGACGGCGGCGCATAATACACTCGGGATTGATTACCGCAATGCGTATGAAATTCGTGAAACTGGCGGTTTTGCGCGCAAAGCGATGCATGTGAGCTCGATGCGTGAAGACATGAAGCATGCGTGTTTGATGGACGCCGAGCACGACGCTTACGCGCCTTTGAATGGTATGATCCATCGCCGTAGGCTTTATTTAGGGCAGGATGGGGATGAGTTGATCGGTGAAGATAGTTTGCGATCTGCTGTAAAACCCGCCAAGGCCTTGGATATTGCTGTACGTTTCCATCTTCATCCCAAGGTGAATGTGTCGCTTATTCGCGAAGGGCAGGAAGCTTTATTGCGATTATCGAACGGAACGGGATGGCGGTTTAAGCATGCCGGTGGTTCTTTATCCCTTGAGGATAGTGTTTATGTGGGTGAGGGGGCGCGTCCCCGTAAGACAAAACAATTGGTTATTTATGGTCAAGTGCATGAAGACCATGCGTGTATAAAATGGGGCTTACATAAGGAAGGGTAGGCTTTTGCGACTGTTCTTTCTTTGGAAGGTCTGAGTAAAAGAATGAAGAAATTCGATAAAGACGCTTTACGCCATATTGAGAGTTTACTGACCTCTTATAGCCGCTATGTGAAAGATGCGGAGGGACAGAAAGACGAAGCGCAGCTTGTTTATGGGCTGCGATGCCTCGTGAATATGGCGCAGATGATCTTGCGCGGTGAACAGATTTTCGGACTTGAGCCGTGGCATGCGATTGCGAAGGGGGCTTCGTTTCAGGATGCGGGGGAGTTGCTTCTCAGGCTGAAAGATTACAAAGGCGAAGCGATGCCGCCCTATCCCTTTATCATGGCGTTTTATAACCACGGATTCACAGCGCAGCTGGACACGATTTTGGTGCTGTGTGCCATTCGGCGGTTTATGCAGGACCCGAAAGCGCGGCAGATTTCGGTCAATATTTCTGCGCGCTCGCTGCGCGATCCAGAATTTGTGAAGGTGATTTTGCCGCGCCTTGAGGCGCTGGATTTAAAATCAATGCAGGATGCGAAGATCATTTTTGAAATTCATGAGAGCACAGCCAGTCTGGCGATGAGTCGGCAGGTTTTGCAGCTGTTCCGTCAGGTTGGGTGCGCGTTTGCGATTGATGATGTGGGATTGTCGATTCGTGACGTTATGCGGCTGGGGGCGTTTGAAGGCATTGCGGATTATATCAAGATTGATCGGCATTGTGTGTGTGCGGAGGCCGATGCGCCGAATTCTTTGGGCGTGGCGATGGCGTTTATATCCGACATGTTGCCTCGCACGGTTATGATTGCGGAAGGTGTACGTTCGGCCAAGCATGCACGGCATATTTATGAGAGTTTTCCCGGTGTGGCGTATGTGCAGGGGCTGTATTTGCCGCATGAGCATGCGGCATTCGCGCAGGAATTTAATGCTTTGATAGATTGAAGGCGTACACTTACAGCATGATTTTATGCGATCTCACAGCCATATAGCTGTGCGATCCGGTTTAACATTTCTTGCATATTTTTAATTAAGATTGATTTTGAGGCTTGTGAAAAAGTCTCGTATGCCATCGCAAAGTCATCGAGATTGCTGGCTTGTTGTGAAGTTAATCCGGAATTTTTTATTCTTTTCATCATTTGCGCGAAACCCGACGGTATAACTGGAGCCGTTTTGTTTTCTTTGATTTCGTACATAAACATCACGGCCACGCGTGCGAACACCTCTGAAACATTTTGCTGCAGGCTTGTGCCTCTTCGAAGATAATTGACGTATGCTGCGAAATCTGGATTATTTGGTAATGCTGGTATATGTCCGATTGAGGCGTCAATCCTAAGCATTTCTTGTTGAAGTTCGTAAGACCATGGCGTTTTTCGTATGTATTTGCCGCTTTGGTCGAGTTCTATGCCTTCAATGCCGTGAACGGTTTCGTGCCATGTGACCTCTTCAAAGATCTCTCCTGAAGGATCTATTGCCATCATGAAATGATCATGCAAAAAAATTTCAACAGGCATTCCACGACCGCTTGAACATAGTCCCAATAAAGACGTGTCTTTGAAGGATTTGCTATCGTGCGACTGGGCAATTCTTTCGGCAACATATCTAGGCAATCTTGGTGATGTTGAAAGTGCGAAGGCGATCTGAATGTCAGGCACAAGAGCAAGGTTTCTTTGTGTGTTGCTTGGGGATGGAAGCAGACCGATAAGCTCTCTTGCACCCGCAAGTTTTATCACATGGTCATGATGGACCTCGACTGTGGGTTGGTCGCGTATAAATTCATACGTTTTGGATGCGGCAGTGCTCAATTTTATTCTCTGTTATTTTACAGCGCGTTGATAGAGTATTCTTTTAAATATGTCAATTTATTGAAATGTTCCTATTATGTTCTTGTTTTAGGAATGGTTTTGAGTCATAGTGATTCTATGGCTAAGGCGAAATCAAATTACATTTGTCAGACTTGCGGCGCGGTGTCTCACCGCTGGTCGGGGAAGTGCGAGTCCTGTGGTGAGTGGAATACGATTAGCGAAGAGGTACAGGCTGCGAGTATCCCTAAAGGTTTAAGCGGGGGGGCGAAGGGGCGTAAGCTGGAACTAGTGGCGTTGTCGGATGACACGCAGAAGGATTATAAGCGTTTTGAAAGCGGTATTGGTGAGTTTGACCGGGTCAGTGGTGGCGGGCTCGTGCCCGGATCGGCGACGCTGATCGGCGGGGACCCTGGGATTGGGAAGTCGACGATTTTGCTACAGGCGGTTTGTTCTTTTGCCAAGCGCGGCATTCGGTGCGTGTACGTGTCGGGTGAAGAGGCGGTGGATCAGGTGCGGATGCGTGCGCGACGGCTGGAGCTTTCGGATTCTCCGGTGGAGCTGGCGAGTGCGACGAATGTGCGCGATATTCTGGCGACTTTAGACGCGGCAGGAGAGAAAGCCGTTTCCGTTGTCGTGATTGATTCTATTCAAACGATGTATATCGACAATATCGACAGCGCGCCGGGGACGGTGACGCAGGTGCGTACAAGCGCACAGGAGATTATTCGTCATGCGAAGGCCAAGAATGTGGCGGTGATTTTTGTCGGTCATGTGACCAAGGAGGGGCAGATTGCTGGTCCGCGCGTGCTCGAGCATATGGTGGATACGGTTTTGTATTTTGAGGGGGATCGCAGTCATCAATTCCGCATTTTGCGCGGGGTGAAGAACCGTTTCGGGCCGACGGATGAGATTGGCGTGTTTGAAATGGCGGCGCAGGGATTGGTGGAAGTTGAGAATCCTTCGGCGCTGTTTTTATCACAGCGCGCGAGCGATGTGGCGGGAAGCGCGGTTTTGGCTGCGCTGGAAGGAACGCGGCCGATGTTGGTGGAGGTGCAGGCTTTGGTGGCGCCAAGCTCGCTGGCGGCGCCGCGGCGCTCGGTTATCGGGTGGGACCCGAACCGTTTGGCGATGATTGTGGCGGTGCTCGAAACGCGCTGCGGCGTGCAGTTATCGGGCTGTGACATCTTTCTTAACATTGCGGGCGGAATTCGGATTTCTGAGCCTGCGGCGGATTTGGCTGTGGCGGCGGCGCTTTTGAGTGCGCTTTCGGGGACGGCGCTGCCTGCGGAAAGTGTGTTTTTCGGGGAAATCGGCCTGGCGGGGGAAATCCGGCAGGTTGCGCAAAGCGATGTACGGATTAAAGAGGCGAGCAAGCTTGGTTTCCGCGAAGCTGTTGTTCCGAAAGCCAAAAAAGCGGGTGCGAAGGCGTCGGCGGGCTTTTCTTTGCAGGTTTTGGAGCATGTTCAGGATTTGGCGGATCTGTATGCGACGCGGCAGGGCGGCGTGCGCGCGGTTGCGGGTTAATTTTAGCATAGAAAAACATTCGACAATGCGGGCTTTGCGGGGTATATCTATCTCACAATGATCCTCGATATTCTTGTTTTAATTGTTCTTTTGGTCTCCGCAGGTATTGCCTTTATGCGGGGGTTCATTCGCGAAGTTCTGACGATTGCGGGGGTCGGCGGCGGCCTTGTGGCGGCGTATTTCGGTGGCCCGATCCTCAATCCCTATATGCAAAAATGGTTTGGTGTAGAGCCTGATGTTGACCCTGAGCGTTTGTTTGGTGTTATACCCTATGACGTTTTGGCGACGGTTTTGTCTTACGGCGTGATTTTTATCACGGTGGTCATTGTTTTATCGGTTGTGAGCCATATGTTAGCAGAAGCGGCCCGTTCCGTCGGGCTTGGGGCTGTTGACCGGACGTTTGGATTTATATTTGGATTAGTGCGCGGGATTTTGCTGCTCGGTTTGCTCTATCTGCCGGTGCATTTGTTCTTTGATGAAGGCGCGAAAGAGGCGTGGTTTAAGGACAGCAAAACACATTTTTATCTGGAGAAAACGGCGGCGGCGATGGAGACCTTCCTGCCTGAGGATATTGAAGAAGAAGCCGAGAAAGCGCAGGAGGATGCTGAAGAGTTGGGTGGCACTATGCGTGATACGCTGAAAGGGATTGATTTGCTGAACAAAGATGACAAGCAGGATGCGGAAACTTTAGAAGATGAGAAGCTGGAAGGATATCAGGAAGACTTCCGTGAGCAGATGGACGAACTCTTTGAAGAAAAGAGCGAAGATAAAAACGGTACGCTAAACGAGTAGGACTGGATTTAAGCGATGTGCGGCATAGTTGGCTTATATGGATATCTCCCCGTTAATCAGGCGTTGTATGATGCGCTGACGGTGTTGCAGCATCGAGGCCAGGACGCAGCCGGGATTGTTACCGAAGAAGATGGGAAGTTTTATTTGCGCAAAAGCAACGGGCTTGTGCGTGATGTTTTCCATACGCGCCATATGCGGCATTTGCGTGGGAATGTAGGCATTGGGCATGTACGTTATCCCACAGCAGGAACATCTAGCAGCGCAGAATCACAGCCTTTGTATGTGAATTCGCCATACGGGATTGTTTTGGCGCATAACGGGAATTTAACTAATCAAGCGCAGCTGGCGGAAGAGCTGCGTGATTCCGATCACCGTCATTTGAATACGAATTCCGATTCAGAAGTTTTGCTGAATATTCTTGCGCATGAGCTGCAGGCGCGCGGTAGTAGTAAGCTCAGCGAAAACGACATTTTTGGTGCGGTTGAAAGTCTTCATCGGCGTTGCCGTGGGGCCTATGCGGTTGTGGCAATGATTGCGGGTTATGGTTTGCTCGCGTTTCGCGATTTGCATGGTATTCGTCCGCTGATGTACGGGCAGCGCGTTATGGAGGATGGTCATACCGAATATATGGTGGCGTCTGAAAGTGTTGCTTTGGATGCGTTGGGGTTTGAAATTGTGCGTGATTTGATCCCCGGTGAGGTCGTTTATGTCGATGCGCGCGGTACGCTGCATAGCTTTGTGCCCAAGCATAACAAAGCGCATCGTCCGTGTATTTTTGAGCATGTATATTTTGCGCGGCCGGATTCCATTATTGACGGCAGCTCGGTTTATAAAGCACGCGTACGGATGGGTGAGTATCTTGCGGATAAGATCAAGCGCGAATGGCCGGACCATGACATTGATGTGGTTATTCCGATTCCAGAGAGCAGCCGCCCAAGCGCGATGGAGCTTGCTGTATGTCTTGGTGTGAAGTTCCGCGAAGGGTTTGTAAAGAATCGCTATATTGGGCGTACGTTCATTATGCCGGGGCAGGCGGAGCGGCAGAAATCTGTGAAGCAGAAGTTGAACCCGATTGGGCTTGAGTTTCAGGGTAAGAATGTGTTGCTTGTGGATGACTCGATTGTTCGCGGCACGACGTCGAAACAGATTGTTGATATGGCGCGCCAGGCCGGTGCGAAGAAGGTGTATTTTGCCTCTGCCGCGCCGCCAATCCGTTTTCCGAATGTGTATGGCATTGATATGCCCGTGAAGTCGGAATTGGTTGCGCATGACAAAACGGAGAAAGAAATTCAGGATGCTATCGGTGCGGACTGGTTGGTGTATCAGGATTTAGATGCACTTATACAAGCGGTGATCCCGAGCGATGAGCCGGATGACAGCCGCCAATATGATTGCTCTGTTTTCGATGGCAACTACGTGACGGGCGATGTCGATGAGGCGTTTTTCAATGATCTCCAGGCGAGCCGTAATGACGGGGCGAAAAGACAGATTTATGGCGGCAGCTCTGCGCCTTCTCTCGTCGATGTCGGCGACGACTTCTAGGACACTGTCGAACCCTGCTTGCTGCGAATGCGGTTTTTCTGCGCTTCCGGTTCGCATGTATGTTTCATACACTTACGCTTCCGGTTCTTGAAAAACCGTATTCGCAGCAAGCAGGGTTCGACAGTGTCATAGTGCTCTAATCTATTATATTCAAGCCGCTTTTTTGTTTTTATTGGCGGCGGCGATGGCTTGTGCGGCTTCGGCTGGAATGTCCAGTGTACGTGTTGGGAATGGAATGGTGAGGCCGGCTTCGTCGATGGCTTCCTTGGTTGATTTTGTGAGGTCCCATTTTACGGCCCAGTAGTCAGATCCTTCGACCCAGATACGGGCGGTGACGTTGACGGCAGAATCGCCGAGGGCGTTCACGAAATAGAGGGGTTCTTTGCCTGCCGTTGTTACGAGGCGTTTTTCTTTTTTAACTGCTTTTTCGATGGCTTTCATTGCTTTGTCGATGTCATCATCATAGCTGATCCCATTTACGATATCGATGCGGCGTTGTTTGTTGCGGTTGAAGTTGTAGATTTCCGCGTTCCACACTTTACTATTGGGGGCGAAAATATGGACATTGTCAGGGGTCGCGAGTTCTGTGGCGAAGAGGCTTAAGGATTTAACCGTGCCTTTGACATTGCCGCTTTCGATGTAATCGCCGACATTGAAGGGGCGCAGGATGAGTAGCATAACTCCGGCGGCTACGTTGGACAATGTGCCTTGAAGTGCGAGGCCGATGGCCAGGCCTGCAGCACCGAGAACGGCCAGAAGACTTGCAGTTTGGACGCCCAGTTGCCCCAAAACAGCTATAAAGGCGATGGCAAGGATGGCGTACTTCGCAAGGCCGCCGAGAAAGCTTTTGATGGTGTCGTCGAGTTTTTTGAAAGTCTGAATTCGTTTGGAGATGAAATTACCAATGACCCAGCCAGCGATCAGAATCGCAAGTGCGGTTATGACGCGCATGCCCCAAAACGTTATAAGGGCGATGAGTTCGCTATTTTCTTCGATATTGAGGGCAGTGATATCCATGTCTTCCGCTTTCTGTTTGGCTTTAAGTGCGTAACGATTAAGTGCTTATATTTGTTACAAAATTTGAACTTAAAATCAAGTGTATGGGTTTTTGGATTTGCGGACCAAAAGGCGTATAGGCGTGCCGGGGATGTCATAAGTGCTGCGTAGGCCGTTGATGATAAAGCGTTTATGTGAATCCGGCAGTTTATCGGGGCGTGAGACCCATAGGGCGAATGTCGGTGGGCGGGTTTTGATTTGTGTGATGTATTTCAGGCGGTTTGTACGCCCTGAAATGAGCGGCGCGGGGTTCTGGCTTTCCATTTTGGCCAGCCATTTGTTGAGCCCTGCGGTTTTGACGCGTTTGTTCCAGATGCCGTATGCATCCATAACGCGCTCAAGGAGCTTGTCGATGTTTCTGCCGTTCAGGGCGGAAATTGTTTGAAAGGGGAGGTCCTTGATTTGCGCGAGGGAGTTTTCGAGCTTCCATTTAATGTCCTCAAGGCGCTCTTCCCGATTTTTGATTGTGTCCCACTTATTGACAGCGATGATGATGGCGCGACCCTCGTCGATGATGTGTTCGGCGATTTGCAGGTCTTGCTTCTCCAGTGGGGTATTGGCGTCGATGACCATGATGACGACCTGAGCGAGGCGAATAGCACGCAGGGAATCTTCGACACTCATTTTCTCGATATTGTTTTGAACCTTAGATTTACGGCGCATGCCGGCGGTGTCGACCAGCTTAAAGGGCCGACCTTCATAGGTCCAATCCACCGCTATGGCGTCGCGGGTGATGCCCGCTTCGGGTCCTGTCATAACACGCTTATCATTGACGATGGTGTTCAGGAGTGTTGATTTGCCGACATTGGGGCGGCCGACGATGGCGATTTTGATGGGTTTATCGTCCTTTTCTTCGGCTTCGGGGTCGACGAATTCGAAATCCTCGAGCCCTTCGATATCATCAAGATCGTCGAAGTTCATGTCTGCGCGGGTTTCTTCTTCATCTTCGACTTCGGGCTCTTGGGGGATGTGGGGTTTAAGGGCGTCGTAGATTTCATCAAAGCCGACTTTATGTTCGGCGGAAATGGCGTAGGGCTCACCAAGACCGAGGCCGTAAGCTTCGGCGATGCCGGTGTCTGCGGCGCGGTTGTTTTCACATTTATTGACAACGAGGATGACAGGTTTGTTTTGCTTGCGCAGGAAGGCGGCGAAATGTTCATCCAGGGGTGTGATGCCTGAACGGCCGTCGACCATGAACAAAACAGCGTCGGCTTGTTTCAGGGCGGCTTCGGTTTGTTGGCGCATCCGGCCTTCGATGGAGTCGTCGAAGTTTTCTTCGAGACCCGCCGTGTCGATGATGCGCAGTTGCTGGTCGAAGAGCCAGCCTTCGGCTTCGCGCCAATCGCGGGTGACGCCGGGCGTATCATCAACAATGGCGAGCTGTTTGCCTGCCAGCTTGTTGAAAAGGGTCGATTTGCCGACATTCGGGCGGCCTACGAGTGCGAGAGTAAACATAGGCGGGGTTTTAACCTTAATGGAGCTCTGTGTCTAGCGATAAGCGGATAGCGTTCCGTTCTCGGCGAGCAGGAAGAGGGTTTGTCCCGCAACGATTGGCGGAATGGCGATGGTGCTGCCGGCATCCCATTCATTGAGGATTTCACCTTTTTGAGGGGAGACTTCAAAGACGCGGCCATCGGTACCCGCAACAATGAGACGGCCACCAGCCAGAACGGGGCCGGTGAAGATGACTGGATCGCCGTCGTCTTGGCGAGGGAGCTGTGTAACCCAACGGATGGCACCAGTTTCACGGCCTAATGCGATTAAAGCGTTATCCGATGATAGTAGGAAGATATGGTTGCCTGCGACCCATGGTGTTTGCTCCCCGCTGATTTCACGTTGCCAGATGCGCTGGCCTGTGCGTTCATCAATCGCGACGAGGCGGCCAGAGAAGCTGATGGCGACAACGAGGCCCTTATCAATAACAGGCAGGGCGTTGATGTCGGAAATTGTATTGAGGCCACCGATGCGGCGTAGGTTGGAGAGGTTGTCCGACCATGCCAGAGAGCCGTTTTCAACGCGCAGGGCGATGATTTCACCCGATGAAAAGACGGGGATAACAACGTCGCGGTTGGCTGCGGGGCTTGCTGCGCCGACGAGCCCTGCGTTTTCGCTGATACCTAGATATTCCCAAAGGTTGGAGCCGTCTTGAGCGCTGAGCGCCAGGAGTTTGTTATCGATTGTTGTCACAAAGACGCGCCCGTCGATAATGGTTGGTGCGGCTCTGGATGGCGCGGGGAGAGGTTTTCTCCATGCGGTCTTGCCGTCTTTGGCGCGTAGGGCGATGATTTCGTTATAGCCGTTTGTGGCGAAGATAAAGCCGCTGGAATACGCGATGCCGCCACCGATAACGTCGTCATCTTCGTCTTTGCTGGCGATATTTTTGGACCAGATTTTTTTACCGTTATCGATGTTAAAGGCGCTTAATTCGTTTTCTGAATCAACGGTATATACCATTTTATCGACGATGATAGGTTGTGCGGTTAATGGGATTTCATCACTGCTGCCGTCGCCGATGTCTGCGCTCCAGGCTTTTTTAAGGGGGCCATTATTCAACGCCAGGTTTTGCATGGAGTGGTTGGGGTATCCGCCGGATTGTGGCCAGAATTCATTGCGCCATTCGGGCGGTGTAATAAGTCCTTGGGATTCCAATAAGGAATCGTCAGGTTCCAGAGATTTTTGCAGTTCGAGAACGGAAATGCGCTCACCCTCGAGAGGTGCGGTTTCTTCGGTATTAAATACATCGGTAATGCCGCATGCCCCCAGAAGCAGGCATGCCAAAGCGGCGGTCATATATGTTTTGATGGTTTTATTGGCTGGGTGTGTCATTGGCGTTTTCTTCCATCGCTTGCTCTTCCATTGCCTGGAGGGCGTAGACTTGTTTCAGGTTCGCGGCTTTTGTGTATAGAGATTGCTGGAGCCCCTCGGTGTTCAGGACGTCGTCCAAAATATTTTCTGCGCCTGTGTAATCATTTTTCAAATTCGCAGTGATTACAGCGGCTTCGATTTGTGCTTCGGGTTGCCAGATTCCGTTTTTTAGCACGGGATCAAGAGTGGCCAAGAGTTCGCTTGCGTTTGCACCCTCTTTATTGGCATCGATTCTGACAGTTGTGAGGACGGCGAGGTGGCGCAGATCATCAGGAATTTGTTTATCCTGCGCGGCGCGCTGGTAAAGCTTATAAGCGTCTTCCTGCTTATCTTGGGTCATTAGGGAGCCTGCGGCGCCCATCAGCGCAATGCCGCGTAGAGGGGCGCGGAAATCAAGATCGGCTTCCAACATGTTTGCAGGGTAGTCCGAGCTTTCCATGAGTTGAATGAGCGCAGCTGTTTGCTCTGTTTCTACCTTGTGATCCCATGCACGGTAGCCAGAGAAAACGCCCGTCAGTGCAATTGTCAGGACGATGAAGGTGATTATGAATGTTTTGTTTTCGTGCCAGAACTTTTCCATGCGTTCTTGCCGCATAATTTCGTCTACTTCGGCTAATAAATCACTCATCTTCGTCGTTCCTCTAATTGTCTGGACGTCGTTAGCCTGCGTCTCGGCGTACTCATGTACCTTTATGTACACTCCGTGCGCCTCACCTTGGCTGCCTAGTCCAGCCAAAGATAGGAACGACTTTTACATTTCGGGATATTAAAGGATTTCACACGTGTTTCCAGTGTTTTATTTCCATTTGATGGAACAGCCCATGGATGAAAATTGTTCGTGTGGGCCGGCGCCGATATCTGCGATGCGGAGCATGGCTTCGAGGAGTTCTTTCTTCGTGTTCTCATCGGCGGGGTTCGGGCCGGCGCTATCGAGGCGGCCGCGGTATTGGAGCTGGCCGTTCTCGTTAAAACCAAAAATGTCAGGCGTGCAAATGGCGTCGTATGCTTTGGCAGTGGTTTGGTCTTCGTCAAGTAGATATGGGAAGGTGAAGCCGTGTTCTTTTGCAAATTTTTGCATGTTTTCAAAGGAATCTTCGGGGTAATTTTCCGTGTCGTTGGGCATGATGGCGGCGATGCCTATGCCGTGGCTTTGCAGGTTTTTGGCGTCGTGGACGAAGCGCTTGATGATGGCCTGTACGTATGGGCAATGGTTGCAGATAAAGGCTATGACCGTACCTTTTTCGCCTTTAACATCATTGTAGGAGAGTGTTTTGCCGTCGATGTTTTTGAGAGAGAAATCGGGTGCGGTTAAGGTTTCGTCTTTTTCTGGTGTATGGAGTAGGGCCAAGAGAATCTCCTGTAATTTTTCTTGTGTCAGGCAAAGCTTTATGATTTCTCATTACAACATAACAACATTATAAGGCTACGAAAAATGAAGAATAAAATTATTCTAATGATTGGTATTTCTGGGTTTGTTTTTATGAGCGTTTCTAATGCATATGCAGGGCGCGATGTTTCATCTCCGTATGTGTCAAAAGGAGAGTGGGATTTAGAATCCAAAAGCGAATATGTGATTGATGGCGATAATGATGTTGATGACACATTTGAGCAAAGTTTTGAAGTTGGGTATGGCATCACAGAGTATTTGGGAATTGAAGCCGGTATTGAATTTGAAGATGAGCCAGGCGAAGATTTTGAAGCCAAGTCTTTGGAAGTCGAAACTACCATTCAGCTTAGTGAGAGGGGCGAGTATTTCATAGATAGTGGATTGAAGTTCAAATACGAGCACAGCCTTTTGGGGGGCGCAGATGAGCTTGTCGGGGAAGTGCTTTTGGCAAAAGCTGTTGGAAAAATGTCATATGGTGCGAATATTGATGTTGCTACCGAAGTTGGTGATGGCTCTGATGATGGGCAAGATATTGGCTTTGATTGGAAGGCGGCATACCAATACTCTGATCATTATGCTTTTGGTCTAGAGTATTACGGGAGTTATGGCGATACGACTGATGATATTAGTGATTTGGAACATCTTTTGGGCCCGGTTGCTTATGGTGAAATAGGCGAAGTGGAATACGAAGCGGGCGTTTTGGCTGGTTTAACAGATGAGTCACCTGATGTGACGCTGAAGCTCAATTTCGAATATGAGTTTTAGACGTCGTTGACGTTTATGTGACAGATTATTTGTTTTTTGGTATGATTGGGGGATGAGTGAAATTATCCCTTTTTCCTCCCAGAGTCACGCTTCAGGCTTCACAAATGCGCAATTTAAGGCTTTGGACGGCTTGTATTTACAGGCGGCGGGGCAGGGTGTTTTGACCTATCGCAGCGTGGAATGTGATTTTGATGAAGGTGTGGCGAGCTATACCTACTATAAATCCGAGCATTTTGCGCCGTATCTTCAGTTTGTCATTCGCCGCGTGGGGCCGAGAACCACGATGTATGAAGTGTTTATGCAGGATAAAGGCCGTATTGCTAAAAGCGGGGTGTTCGAAAAAGCGTTCGAAAAATTGAAATCCGAGATCGATCATTTGTTTTCATAAAGTTATTTCTTTTCATATTAGAACTTTGTTATGAAGGACCATATTTTTACTGAGTATGGTTTTTTATTTGTGCATTAATTCTTAGATTTCCTGGCCCAGAGGGTTTGAAGCCCTCAGATGAGAATACACGGGAAGATGTTCTCTTTACTGGAGGTGAATTAGCCAGATTGAAAGGCGAGCTCACCCGTTATGACGATTTGTGGGGTGGTCTTAGTTCTTCTTTGAGTGTGGGCAATACATCCTATTTTGCGTTTCAAGATAGGGCCAGTGCCGGGCATAATTTCGTTGTGACGGTATTAAAAACTCGAGACACGAAAACGAGCCCTTTTGTTTACCAACTCAATTACAATGCTACAAAGGTCGGAGAAGCCTCTGTGGTAAACCCAGTTACTTACAATTTCGATGAGTGTATAAGATTATTAGGCATTTTTTTGGGCAAAGGTCCTGCCCCTGTGCACGATACCCATTTTCGTTTTGAACGAGCCTAAGTGTAGGCCGTTATTATTCCTTGGTTTAGATATTATTTTTCCTATATTGTGTAGGAGTTTTTTATCAGGGGATTATTCCATGTCCAAAATCAAAGTTAAAAATCCGATCGTAGACATTGACGGTGATGAGATGACGCGCATTATCTGGGCGTTTATCAAAGAGCGCCTGATTTTGCCGTATCTGGATGTTGATTTGCGCTATTTTGATCTGTCTATTCAAAACCGTGATGCCACGGATGATCAGGTTACGATTGAGGCTGCCAATGCCATTAAAGAGCATGGCGTCGGGGTGAAATGCGCGACGATTACGCCGGATGAAGCGCGGGTTGAAGAGTTCGGCCTTAAGAAGATGTGGAAATCCCCGAACGGGACGATCCGTAATATTTTGAACGGGACGGTCTTTCGTGAGCCGATCACGACGAAAAATGTGCCGAAATACGTACCTGGATGGGAAGATCCAATCATTATAGGCCGCCATGCTTTTGGAGATCAGTATAAAGCCACGGATATGAAGATTGATCGTCCGGGTAAATTAACCCTGACGTTTGAACCGGCGGATGGATCGCCTTCGGAAACGCATGAAGTGTTTGATTTCCCTTCAGCCGGAGTTGGGATGGCGATGTATAATCTTGATGAATCTATTGAAGGGTTTGCGCGCAGTTCGTTTAATTATGCGCTTTCGCGCGGCTATCCGCTTTATATGTCAACGAAGAATACAATTCTCAAGCAATATGACGGGCGGTTTATCGAGATTTTTCAGCGGGTGTTTGATGAGGAATTCAGAGGCGAGTTCGAGAAACGTGATTTGTGGTACGAGCACCGCCTAATTGACGACATGGTGGCGCAGGCGATTAAGTCGAAAGGCGGGTTTGTTTGGGCGTGTAAGAATTATGACGGGGATGTGCAAAGCGATATTGTTGCGCAGGGGTTCGGCTCGCTGGGGCTTATGACATCGGTGTTATTAACGCCGGATGGGAAAACTGTGGAAGCAGAAGCCGCGCATGGGACGGTGACGCGTCACTACCGCGAGCATCAAAAGGGCAATCCGACATCGACGAATCCGATTGCGTCTATCTTTGCGTGGACGCGGGGTCTTAAGTATCGCGGCGAATTCGACGGAACGCCGGATGTCGTAGCTTTTGCCGATACGCTCGAGCGGGTATGTGTGGAATGTGTGGAGGCTGGTCATATGACTAAGGATTTGGCACTATTGGTGGGCGCGGATCAAAAATGGCTGACAACCAATGAATATTTGGATAAGGTCGTCGCCGGATTAGAGAAGGAAATGCAATCTTGAGAGCTATGCGTTTTATATTGTTATTGGGTTTTATGCTTATCTTGGCGGCGCCTGTCTTTGCGGCGTATGACAAGCCATATGTGGGGGATCAGGTTACGTACCGAACGGATTATGAAGATACGTTCGTTCATTTGGCGCGTGATTATAACCTTGGTTTCGTGGAGATGCGTGCGGCCAACCCGACGGTGGATCCCTGGTTGCCTGGCTCTGGCACTAAAATTATTTTGCCTTTGCGTCATATTTTACCTGATGCGCCACGGGACGGGATTGTTATTAACCTGCCTGAGATGCGTTTGTTTGCCTTTGTGAATGGTGATGAAGCGCCCTCGACCTACGCGATTGGTGTTGGGCGTGAGGGGTTGAACACGCCAGAAGGATCAACAACCGTTACGCGCAAGAAAGAAGGGCCGACATGGACGCCGACGCCGCGCATGCGCCGCGAAGATCCTGAGCTAAAGCCTTATTATCCGCCTGGGCCTGATAACCCCTTGGGTACTCATGCGTTGTATTTGGGATGGCCGCAATATGCGATTCACGGGACAAACCGACCATTTGGAATTGGACGTCGGATCAGCTCGGGCTGTATTCGTATGTATCCGGAGAACATCATCAAGCTGTTTAATACTATTCCTGTCGGTACGAAGGTTACGGTTGTGAACCAACCGATTAAACTGGCGTGGATTGAGGATCGGTTGTATTTGGAGGCGCATCCCGAGCTGGAGCAGGCGATCCAAATGGAAGAATATGGGCAAGTTGCATCGCCCAAGCTCTCAGAGAAGGATTTGCAGCGGATTGTTGAGGTTGCTGGTGCGTTTGAGGATAAGCTGCGCTGGCCTGCTATTCGTACGGCCATTAAGGAGCGCAAGGGCATTCCTATTGAGATTGCAAGGCGTCCTAAGAATTACGATTCGAGCGCAGCCCAAGAGGATGCAGATCAGGATGGTCTTGTGGAATTGGACCCTGATGATGAGGAAATTATTAAGGAATTGACGGGGCAGGATGTTGCGGTTGAGGATGAAGTTGAGATTGAGCAGGCCGATGCCAATGAGTCAGTTGAGACCGAAGAAGAGAGTAAAGTGGTTGATGCCGCATCTCGGGACCGTAGACGCTTAAATCAGTAGTGTTTCTATGTATATGGAATAATAAAAAAGGCGCCTGAGAGATCCAGACGCCTTTTTAAATTCTATTTTCAAAAAATTACTTAGTTTGTACTTCTCTGAATACGCGCTCAGCTTTCATAGGCTTTACGTTGTCAACGCTGTCGACTTCACCTGCTGTGCGGCTTGTTGCATAGCTAGAGCCTGAATCATAGCTTGATGATGTTTCACAAGCTGAAAGGGCGAAAGCTGTTCCAACGATACAAAGTGTAACTGCGAGTGTTTTCATGTTATAAGTCCTCAATTCTTATTTGTTAAACCAAAGAAAAAATTCATCCCCATTTCGTGAGGCTTTTTCAATCTTTTTTCTCTTATACACAACTGAATAACGGTTGCACACTGTTTTTCAAGAATTTTTTATTAATTCTCAAAAAATTATTTGCTCTGTGACTTTTTGAATACTTTTTCTGCCGGCACAGCTTTCACAGGTTCCGGGGCTGGTTCTTCTTCGATCACCACAACTGTCTCTTCTACGACAACGGGCGCTGGCGCTGCTTCTTGCTCGTGGCGCGCTGTGCGCTCAAGTGTGTATGGGACCGCATATGTGTCATCATCAAACTCCATGCTTTCACATGCAGAAAGTGATAATGGCGCGGCGGCTATTAATAGTAGTGCTAAACTTTTTTTCATGGGAACCTCCATGTTGTAGGATTAAGCGCGGAGTATCCACACTTTTGTGGGCGGAATTGTAGCGCTTATCGTTGATAATTCAAGGAAATTTACGGTGTTTCCTTTTATAAAGCTATATGCGTTCGTTTTCTTTGACAGTTTTGAAATAGGCGTCGATGCCTTTTTTGATGCTTTGGGCGATTTTTTTGCGGTGGGAAGCGGAGGTGAGCTGATTGGCTTCGTTGCGGTTGGACATAAACCCTGTTTCAATGAGGACAGATGGGATCTCCGGAGCCTTTAACACGGCAAAATTAGCAAAGCGGTGTGGAGTTTTCAGGGTCTTAACGTCTTTTTCCTTAAATTTGTCGACAACGGTATTGGCCAGGAATTTTGACTGATTTTGCGTGTTGCGGCGCGCGAGGTCGATGAGGATGTCCATGACGGCTTCGTCTTCGACTTCCAGCTCAATTCCGGCGATGAGGTCGGCTTTGTTTTCGCGGGCTGCGAGTTTGGCGCTTTGAGCGTCGGAGGCTTTTTCGGACAGAGTGTAAATGGACGCGCCGCTGACGTGGGAATCGCGGATGGAATCGGCATGGATGGAGACAAAGAGGTCAGCTTTATGGGTTTGCGCGAATTTTACGCGGTCACTCAGTTTGATAAATATGTCGGTGTCTCGGGTCATTACGACGCGGTACTGACCGGAGGATTCAAGCTGGTTTTTGAGTTCCTTAGATAGAGCGAGAACGACTTCTTTTTCTTTTGCACCGTTGGCGCCAAGGGCGCCGGGGTCAACGCCGCCATGGCCGGGGTCGATGACGATTAAGGGTTTTGGGTCGCGGGAATTGGGTTTTGGGGCGGGGGTTGGTGGTGCTAGGGCGTCGAGAGAGGCTGTTTTGTAGCTCTCGGGTGCATTGTTTTGAGGCAGATTATCGACCTCAAGGCCGCCTAAACCGTTCCTTTGGGCGAGGGCGAAGCCGCTTGCGTTTGTATTGGCAAAATCAACGACCAGGCGATTGGCGTTTTTGCCATCGCGGCCCAATGTGAAAGCGTTATGGACACTGACGGGGCGATTAAGGTCGAATACGATGCGTGATATTCCGGGCTTTAAGTTGCCGTGACGCACAGATTTTATGCCGACCTCTACAGAGTTTTCGAGCTTTCCAGCCTTCCATTTGAAGCTGGGGAGGTCAATAACCATACGATACGGGTCCGGGAGGACAAAAATTCGGAAATCTGAGATTTCGCTGAGTTCCACGACCATGCGGGTTTTGTCGGGATATGTGCCAAAACGGATTTTTTGAACGTCGAGCGCGTGTGCTGTGCGCGGAGCGATTAAGACCACGAGAGACAGACAAATGCTTAAAAATATGAATAATGCTGGACTTTTCAACGCAGACCCTTAATTTACGGAGCTTAGACTTTAAACTCATATATAGCATAGAAATATAAGATGACACAGAATCAGAGCGCAAAAATTTATGTTTTGTACGAAAACGAAGAGTGGCTTGTTCCTCTTGCGCAGGCGTTTGAAGCGCGCGGACTGCCGTATGAAGGTATGGAAGTTATAGAAGGCGGGGTTGCGCTGGATAAGGTGCCGCCGGAAGGTGTTTTCTTTAATCGTTTGAGTGCGTCTTCGCACACGCGCGGGCATACCGGCTCTATTTCTCTGGGGGGTGCGATTTTGCGCTGGCTTGAATTTCATGGGCGGCGTGTTGTGAACGGGCGCAATGTTCTGGATTTGGAAGTACGCAAGTTTGATCAATATGCGCTCTTGGAGGCGCAGGGCATTAAGGTTCCGCGTACGATTGCGACAACGGGTAAAACGGCGCTGATTGAAGCAGCTGAATCTTCTGATGGGCGCTTTATTGTTAAGCCTAATCGTGGGGGCAAGGGGCTTGGTGTACGTCTGTTTGAAAATGTTGATGAGCTTAGAAAAGCGATTGAGATTGAGGACACTGATTTTATTTCTCAGGACGGAATACAGCTTGTGCAAGAATATATCGTGGGCAAGGAGCAAAAGATCTTGCGCAATGAATTTATTGGCGGACAATACTATTATTCTGTTCAGGTGAATACGGAAGAGGGCTTTGAGCTTTGCCCGGCGGATGCGTGCTGCATTATTGATGCCAAGCCAACCGGTGAAAAGTTTAAGATTTTGGATGGATATGAGCATCCGCTCAAAGATAAATATGAGGCTTTTTTAAAGGCCCAGAATATCGAAGTTGCCGCGTTTGAGTCGATCGAAGCGGAAGACGGGACGCTTTATACCTATGATATCAATACAAACACCAACTATAATCAGGGCGCGGAAGATAAGTGTGCGGCCGATGTTTCGGCCTATGGAGCGGTGGCAGACTTTTTGGGCGGGTTGCTGGAAAAGTCAGTAAAAGCAGCGGCTTAAAAATTTTTTTCATCCGAATCACTTTCTTATTGTGTCTGAAAGGGCATATGTGTATGGTGCCAGTAGGTATTTGTCTGTTACGGTTTTAGCGCTTTATATAAAATCAAAGGTTTCGCGAACTGTAATAGCAAAATTTTGAACAAGAATTCGCGCGGTGATCGCGCCGCCTTCTCGTGGTTTTTAACAATCGGGGAGGCAGGCAGCAACGCGCCTTACATGGAGATTTATCATGTCAAAGAAGATGTTGATTGACGCAACCCATCACGAAGAAACACGGGTTGCGATTGTTGAGGACGGGCGCCTCGAAGAATTTGATTACGAAAGTACATTTCGTAAAGCCCTCAAAGGAAGTATATTTTTAGCCAAAGTCACGCGGGTGGAGCCATCGCTTCAGGCCGCGTTTGTTAATTTTGGCGGGAACCGACACGGGTTTTTACCGTTTTCCGAAATTCACCCCGATTATTTCCGTATTCCGATTGCTGACCGCGAGGCTTTGATTGCCGAGCAAGAAGCGGCACTCAAGGAAATGGAAGAAGAGGAAGAGGCCGAAGATCTCGATATCGACGAGGACGCTGAAGTTGAGCAGGAGGATGAGGATCACGAGGACGACGATCATGATGATGTCGCTGAGGTTGGCGGTGATGTTCCTGATCCTGAAGACGAGGCCGAGGACAAGCCGAAAGGCAAGAAAGCGGCGTCGAAGAAATCTCAATCTGAACAGGATGATGAAGAGCCCGGTGAGCCTTCCGATGAAGTTTTGGCCTCAGAAGATGAAGCCGAAGACACGGATGGTGATGATGAAGAGGATGAAAGCGGCAACAATAAGCGCGGACGTTATCCGCGCCGCGGTGGCCGTGGTGGTCGCGGCAGAGGGCGCCGCAATGCTGCGCATAACTCCCGCCAAGGTGCGCGCGTAGAAGAAAATGAGATGGATGCCGAGCAGCGTTTCCGTTTTAAGATGCGCCGTAAATACAAAATTCAGGAAGTCGTCAAGCGCGGGCAAATCATGCTGGTGCAGGTTTCCAAAGAAGAACGCGGGAATAAAGGGGCGGCAGTTGGCAGCTATTTATCCTTGCCGGGCCGCTATTGTGTTTTAATGCCGAATTCGCCGCGTGCGGGCGGTGTTAGCCGTAAGATTTCCAATTATAAAGACCGCGCGAAGATGCGCGAATTGCTCAAAGATCTGGAAGTCCCCAAGGGCATGTCAGTGATTTTGCGCACGGCTGGTGTGACTCGCACTAAGGCGGAAGTAAAGCGCGATTTAGAATATTTGCTCAGACTATGGAACAATATTGTCGATTTGACCAAGGAATCATATGCGCCTGCGTTGGTGTACGAGGAAGCCAATTTGGTGAAGCGCGCAGTGCGAGACCTGTACACGCGCGATGTTGACGAGATCATAGTCTCAGGTGATGAAGGCTTTAAGACTGCCAGAGATTTCATGAAGATGATGATCCCTTCACATGTGAAGCGCGTGAAAGAATTTAAGAGCGATAAGGAATCCCTGTTCCAGAAACATGGCGTCGAAAGCCAGATTTCTGAGATTGGTGAGACAACTGTGCGCCTTAAATCTGGAGGGTATCTTGTGATTAACCCGACAGAAGCCCTTGTTTCTATCGATGTGAACTCCGGTAAAGCCACGAAAGAGCGGCATATTGAAGAGACAGCTTTGAAGACGAACCTTGAAGCTGCCGAAGAAGTCGCGCGGCAATTACGCCTGCGTGACCTTGGCGGTCTGGTCGTGATCGACTTTATTGATATGGAAGACCGACGTAACAACGGCAAGGTGGAGCGTAAGATGCGCGAAGCTTTGTCGGGGGACCGGGCGCGAATTCAGGTCGGACGGATTTCCAGCTTTGGTTTGATGGAGATGTCGCGTCAACGGATGAACCCATCTCTGTCCGAAAGTCAGTTTGAAACCTGTTCGCATTGTGCAGGTACGGGCCGTACGCGTACGGCGGATGCGGCGTCGATTATGTTGCTTCGTGCGATTGAGGAAGAGGCGGCTAAAGGACGTGCTGCGCAGGTTATCGTGCATGTCTCGAATGCGGTTGCGTTATACTTGCTTAATCAGAAACGCTCGCACTTGACTGAAATTGAAGCCCGCTATTCAATGAGCGTTCTTATCCGCGTGGATGATGATATGGGCGCGGCTGGTTTCCGTATTGAGGTGTCTAAGCCCGCGGACAAAGGCGGTGATGATACAGGAGATGACACTGCACCTCCTGAAGAGAACAAAAATACGCGTCAGCGAAGCAATAATGATGATCAGGATGACAATGATGGTGATAGCAAACGCCGTCGTGGTCGCCGCGGCGGACGCCGCCGTGGCGGACGTGGTCGTTCGGATCAGAATGATGAGAACAATCAGAATAACGATAATAACAAACAGGGCGATGAGCTTAAGGGAAATAAAAAACCGGATGATGAATCTAAAGGCAATAAAAAGCCAAGCGATGATATTCCAGAGGTTAACGGTAATGTGAAGCCTGATCCTAACGAAGGTTTGGATGCGAATGGGAATGTGAAGGACGATGGTAAGAAGAAGCCTTCGAAGCCTCGCGCTGCTAAAAAGGATGTGAAAAAGGACGAGAAAAAGGACGAGAAAAAGGCGGATAAGCCGAAGGATGAAAAGCCCAAGCCTTCTAAAGCGAAGGAGGCTCCTGCCAAATCTAAGAAGCAGGAAGCGTCTAATGATGATGGTACAAAGGACGAGAAGCCTATGACCAAGGCCAAAGACACCAAGGAAGAAAAGTCAGCGAATAAAGATTACGAAGTCGTCAATGAAGCGCCTGGTGAGAAGAAAAAGGGTTGGTGGAATCGCGGCAACTAGACGCGGTTGACACTATCGAACTCTGCTTGCTGCGAATGCGGTTTTTCTGCGCTTCCGGTTCGCATGTATGTTTCATACACTTACGCTTCCGGTTCTCGAAAACCCGCATTCTCGCTGCGCGATGTTCGCAGTTTCAACGCGCCTAGGATTTGTGTATTAACGGGCGAGAAGGACGTAATAGAAATACGTGACGCTTGCATTATTATCAGTAAAGCAACCTGCAATTTGATTATCCAGCTCGAATGGAGTTGGATCTCCATCCAAGAGTGTCGGCCCGCCGGTTGGAAATGAGCCTGTAAATTCTGTTGTATCAATTCCTGTAGTGTCCACGGGGAGTGTCCCGGCTGTCCCTACTTCTAAATCCCTGTTGATCTGGATGCAGACTGAAGACTTCATATTCGGCAGTAGCATTATAAGGTCGTTACCTGAACCTTCGGCGGTGGTTCCGATGGGACCTGCAGTTGTTCCAACATTGTTGGCGCCCGTGAATATCCAGTTGGTCGCTGTAGTTTGTGCTTCGGAAAAGTCCCGATAGGCCAATCCTGCGCCTTCGACATCGAAAATCATGCAATCGGGATAGCTGGAATCATTAGCGCTGTCGCAATTCCCATTTGTGTAATCATTGGAGGTTGTGCCGTTTTCAAAACTGATGTCGTTTTCTGAGACTCCGCGGAGTTTCATTTCCTGAATAGCGGCTTCGATGGATTTGGCGTAACGAAGAATTTGGCTGGATTTGATGCGTTGTTGCTCGTAATCGCCACTCTGATCGACGGAAGATCCACCGCGGCTGAGGACCATTGTGAGGAGCCCCAGAAGCACAACAGCGATCAAAATGAACCATAAAGCGTTGCCATTTTCGCGATTGTTTTGATTATTTTGGTTTTGACCTCTCATATCGTTATTTTAACAACATATGATGGCTTACACATATGATTTTTTGTGCGTTTTCGTGTTGTGTCCCCGTTTCTTTAAGTGTTTGAAACTAAATTGATTTTTAATATAGATAAAATTTTATATAAATTGTACCTAAGTAAAGCTAAGTAAAAATCTTCAAAACAATAAAAAATAAATACAAACGTTATTTATTATTAATTTTATTTACTTTCTATTTACATATTACATGGTATCTTTAAAGTATAAGGATTGAGGCCGTTTGAGGCTCAAAGGAACCAGTGATTCGGGACAGAATTTGAAAAGAGGCAGCACCGATTTATAAGAGCAGGGAGCTCTTTTTCTAGAAAGAAAATAGTCGGTATCCAGAATGGAAAACGGTGTTTGCCCTCCTCGGGATGAGGAACGAGTAAAGTTTATACAGTTTATCTCTTATGTCATGCGCACTTGGCCTGTATGATTTTGGAAGTCTTAAGCGTTGCCCCGCTTTTCCAAAAATTCATACAGGCTTTTTTTTGCTCGCTTTGCAGCGCCCGACGCAGTCGCATCGTTACAATTTTTAAAGCGTTGTTTTTAAAATCACCGTTCGTCTATCTGTTTTCATGTGTTTGTGTTTCCTGTGATTGACGCAGGTGGTTTAGAGCGGGTAGAGTTTGAGCCTGTTTTTAACAAAAAGGTTTTGGTTATGGTTTTATCTCTTATTCGTTCTCTCCCCGTTTTGGCTATGATGTTGATGTTCGCTTCATTCCCAGTTTTGGCTGAAGATAAAGAAGACGCTGCGTCATCAAAGCCGAGTGTTCAGCAGAAGCTGGATGAATTTACACAAGGTTTTAATGAGCATGAGCGCAGCCATTTTTTGAGCATTTACAGCTCTTACAATTTGATTTCCGTGGTTGAGATTGTTCGCGAAGATGTCGAGACGGCGATTGAGAAATGTGCGGATGTGAATCCCGATATGGAAGACGCGTTGGAAGAGCGTTATGAAGCATGGGATGACGCGATTGAGCCGATCATGGAGGAGGCTGAATCCAGTCTGGATAATATGATCAAAGTGCAAGATTATGCGTCGAGGGGTGATATTGAAGATTTTTTTGATTTAGTTGAAATGTATCGCGAGGAAAAGACACAGGATATTGATAAAATGCCTGTGACGACACCTGAGGCGTGTGAGCATTTGCGCAGTAAAATGGATGAGACACAGGAGAATTTGACAAAGCTTTTGCGTTCTACGCTTGTGTCCTTACCGCCTGAATTGCCGATTGAAGAAAAGGCCGAAGATACGCCAGAAGAAGAATAGGCTGGGTGTATGAAAATCTTACAGGTATTGGCGGGGGCTAAGCATGGAGGCGCGGAGACGGCTTTTGTTGATCTGTGCTTGGCGATGCATGAGGCGGGTGAGAGCGTTGAGGTGGTTACGCGTAAAAACGATGTGCGGGTGCCGCAATTAGAAAACGCCGGTATAAAGGTTCATTATTTACCGTTTGGTGGCGCTGTTGATGTTTTTACTCAATGGGCTTTGATGAGAATTATCAAGCATTTCCAACCTGAAATTGTACAATCCTGGATGTCGCGCGCGTCTTCTAAAGTTCTGCCTTGGGATGCTCGGATGGGTATTCCAAAATACCATGTCTTTGCGCGTTTAGGTGGTTATTATAAGCTCAAATACTATAAATCAGTCGACTATTTTGTTGCCGTTACGCCGGATATTAAGCGCTATCTTTTAGAAGCCGGTGTAGAAGCGGGGAGGGTCAAGAATATCAATAATTTTGCGGAAGTGGAGTATGTTGATAGCCCTATTGATCGCGCGGATTATGATACGCCTGAGGACGCGCCTTTACTTCTGGGTTTGGGTCGGCTTCATCCGTCCAAGGCGTTTGATACTTTGATCCATGTTGTTGCCAGTATGCCGGGTGTTTATCTGTGGATTGCCGGAGAGGGACCGCAGCGCGCGGAGCTGGAGGCCCTTATTAAGAGTTTGGAATGCGGCGAGCGAGTGAAGCTTTTGGGGTGGCGCACGGACCGTGCCGCGTTGTTTCAAGCCGCAGATATTTGTGTTTTGTCTTCGCGCTTTGAGCCTTTTGGAACAGTGTTTGTTCAAAGCTGGGCACAGAAAACGCCGGTTGTAACAACAACCGCAGACGGGCCTCGGCAGTTCGTGCGTGATGGGGAAGACGGGTTTGTCGTTGAGATTGATGATAAAAATGCTATGCGAAAGGCTATTCAGTCCTTAATTGATGATCCAGAACTCTGTAAGCGGTTCGTTGAGGCGGGTTATAGGCGCTATGAGGAGGAATTCACTAAAGAGCGCTGCGTGCAACAATATCTCGCGTATTATCATGAAGTATGTGAAAGATGAACTTTAGATGATTTTCGTGGTATCCTATTTCTATGAGCGATATTAGAAGCGATATTGACCGTGATCGGGACGAGCGGGCTGCAGAGAATAAGCTGCTGTGTGATGGATATGCTGATTTTCTTGAGGCTTTGGACATTCTTTATATACGCGGCAATTTGAGTGCGCGGATTTTGTTTTTAAAAAACTGGCCTGCGGCGGCAAGGTATATTTTTGGCGAAGAGCTTATTGCGTTTGATACCGAGGGTATTAAAGACCGTCAGCGGCTTGCGGAGCTTGAAAATGAGGCTGAGGCCCGGCGTGAGGCATTGTTACAGATTGTCAGCACGCTTGAGGCGAAGAGCCTGCATGATGGTTTGTTGCAGCTAGAATATGTTGAAGGGATTGTTCGTTCGCTGGGGCGCGATCTTGCGCTTTTGATGTATGCGGAAGGGATTGTTAACAGGTTTGTTCCTGTGGCCTTGACAGCGCCGTTATTGGAAGAGGTAGAAGAAGAGGTTCCCGCAGTGCCTGAGCCAGTTGTTCAGGCGCCTGCTCCTCCGCCTGTGTTGGAACCGCATGTGGAGAAAGCGCCGGTTATATCGCCTGTCCCTCACATTGAGGGAGAGGAGGAAGAAGAGCCAAAGCAGGAGGCTATGACCTTTATGCCTTCTAAAAAGAGCGACGATTCTTAAGGTTTCAAATATCTGATATTGATGATCATCAGTGAAAGTAAGCAAACTGCACCAGCTTGATGGAGCGTGGCGAGGACAATATTGACCCCGGTAAGCAGTGTTGAGATCCCCAATCCCATTTGCGCAAGGACTATGATGGCTAGGCCTTGTGTGTACCAATGTGCATGGCCGCGGCGGAGCATATGCATCCAAAGTGAGAGAACTGCGAAAACCGTGATAATACCGAGCCAGCGATGGGTGAATTGCACGCCAACCGGGTTTTCAAACATGTTGAGCCAAAACGGTGAAACCTGGTTCAGCGTTGGGGGAATCCACCGCCCGCCCATTTTGGGGAAGCTGTCATTATAAACGAGGCCTGCATCGAGCCCTGCGGTGAAGGCCCCCCAGAAGACGGTGATTGTTACGATGCCCAGAATAATGAGGGCATGGAAGAAGAGCGGTTTGCAGGTGTCTGTTTTTGGTTTGAGGTAAGGCGTGTTTTGTTTTATGAGGCTTAAGCCCAGCCAAAGCAGGAGGCAGACGATGAGTAGCGCGAGGGACAAATGCGCGGCGAGGCGATAATGGCTAACGGCGGGGACGTCAACAAGTCCGCTTTTGACCATGTACCAGCCCATGAGGCCTTGGAGGCCACCAAGAATAAGCATGCCTAAGAATTTTAACTTATAGCCCTGCGGGATCATGCCGCGGATCCAGAAAAAAAGGAGGGGCAAGGCGAAGGCTACGCCGATCAGCCGGCCCAAAAGGCGGTGGAACCATTCCCAAAAGAAAATGGCTTTGAATTCGCTTAACTCCATCCAGAAATTCTTTTTCTGGAATTCGGGGGTTTGTTGGTACAGCTCAAAAACGCGGTTCCATTCTGCGTCGTTCAAAGGCGGCAGGGCCCCGATGAGGGGGCGCCATTCGACCATAGACAGGCCTGATTCTGTGAGGCGCGTAATGGCGCCCACAATAATCATAGTGAAAACAAGGGCCGCAACGGAAAGGAGCCAGATAATAATCGGTTTATTGTCTTGCATGGCGTGCCATTTCAATGATTGACTTTATTCAAGATCCCCGCTTGCGCGGGGAAAGCAATTTTTCTACTTATATAGTTCAGTTTGTTATTTTGTAAGAGGTTTTTGCGGCGTGGCGCGTGGTGATGCGAAATTTGATCTGATTGAAGCGGCCGGGTATGGCTATAGCAATGTATGGGCAGAGCGTAAGCCCCTTCTACAGCTTGCTTTTTTACCATTTTTGATCAAGCTCGGCAGTTATGCGCTGATCTTGTTTTTGGGCATGGAAAACCAATATTTACGTCATGGGCTGATTCTTATTCCCTCGTTTTTTGCCGAAGGTTTTTTACTGTCCTATGTGATTTGCTGCGTGATGCGGGGCATGGATCTGCGTGGGAATTTTGATCAAGGCCGTGCTTATGCCAAGGATATTATGGCGGGCATGATCATTTATGTGATGATACAGGTCGGGCTAGCGTTCTTTGTGGGTTCATTTGTGCAAGGGATGCAGGTTTATCAGGAAGCCGGTGTTAGTCCAGAGGCGCAGGAGCCTAGTTTCCTGGCATTTTTGAGCTCGCTGGTGTTTTTGGCCGGAATGATCTGGGCGTTTCGAATTTTATGGCTGTATGTGCCGGTGGCAATGGGCGTCCCGGCACGGGCGTTTTTGGTCCGGATTTACCGGTTTTCCAGCTCTTTTTACATGCTAGGGTGCTGGCTATTGTGTTTTGTGCCTTTTGGGATTGTGATGGTCTTGGTTTCCGGAGTTTTAGAAGATATATTTCCGGCGCAAGGCGAGCAAGCTTCGCAGGCGTTTCATTTGAGTTTTGCTATCGTGCAAAGCGCGTTTGAGTTGATCATAGCGCTTGTATCCAGTTTTGCGATGGCGTATGCAGTTCGTCAGATTATGGATGGTAAAGGATAAAGAGGACCAGATATGAGTGATGATTTAAAGATATATGTGACGGATTTGGACGGGGTTGAACACGCGCTGGATGCGGTTGAAGGCTGGCGCGTGATGGAGATTATCCGTGACCATGGTTTGCCCATAAAGGCCGAATGCGGCGGGGCGTGCGCGTGCGCGACATGCCATGTCTATGTCGACGAAGAGTGGGAGGATAAGGTTCCTCCCAAAGGCGATGAAGAAGACGAGATGCTCGATGAGGCCTTTAACCTTGAAGACAATTCGCGGTTATCCTGTCAGATCATCATGAATGAAGATCTGAACGGATTGAAAGTCACAATAGCAAAAGGTGATGCCTAGACGTTTTCCAGTGATTTTGCTGCAGCCGTTTGGGCTTGCTGGGCTGTGTCCTGAATAATGATTTTCTGGACAGAACCGAAGCCGTTGAAGTCTGTGCGCGAGACTTCTCCGTATGCACCCAATTGATCAAGCATGATCCAGTCGCCGGTTTGAATATCATTCGGCAACATGAACGGACCGTTCATCATATCAACAGAGTCACAGGTTGGGCCGGCAAAGCGGAAGGCTTGCATGGGCGCATCGCTGTTGGTTTCTTCACGGCGGATCAAACGTGCAGGGTAGGGCAGGCCGATAGAGCCGCCGGCTTCGAAGATACCGCCATATGTTCCGTCATTGAGGTATAGTAAATTGCCTTTGCGACCTTCAACGCGCACGATCAGCGAGCCTGCGCAGGCAACAAGGCCACGGCCGATTTCGCATAAAAGCTGTAGAGATTGTAAGCCGTTTTGCTCAACCGCGTCGGCGATTCTTTGTGTGAAATCTGTTACAGGGGGTACGGCACTCTGAGTGTTCAATTCAGCCGGGAAACCACCACCAATGTCGAGGACTTCGAGCTCAACGCCGCTGTCTTCGATCGCTTTTGCCGCATAAGCGACGGCTTTGGCGTATCTTTCGGGATCGTCACATTGTGTTCCGACATGGAAGCTGAGGCCCAGTTTTTTACAATATGGGCGGCAGGCTTTTAACAGCGCGGCTACTTCATCGGGCTTAGCGCCAAATTTGCTGGAGAAATCTGTGGCGACATGCGCGGTTTCATCTTTTGGCACAGCCATACGGACGAAAAGTTCGAGGTCTGGGGCTGCGTTTGTTTCGTGCAAGATTTTTTCCAGCTCGTCTGCGTAATCGAGGACGAAGGCGCGGACGCCATGGTTGATGTAGGCTTCGCGGATCGCTTCGGGTGCTTTGATCGGGTGCATGAAATAGATTTTGGCATCCGGGAAAAGGCCATGGATGGTGCGGATTTCAGCGATAGAGGCTGCGTCATATTTGCGGACACCGCCTTTGTAGATGCTTTTGAGCAAGACGGGGTCGGGGTTGCATTTCACGGCGTACATGGTTTCACCGGTGAAAGCGGCGACGAAGTCCTGTGTTCTTTTTAGCAAAGCAGCAGGGCGCAGGATCGGCACGGGAATAACCGGGCTCATCTCGCGGATATAAGCATCATTAATATCATGATTGATGCATAGCGTATCATCATCATGCTGTGATGTTTGGTCTTCTGATAATGCGAATGGAATAACTGCGCCTGATACGTTTGAATCAATAGCGCATGGTGTGCCCTGAGGGCCTTTGAAAAGGTCGTTGGTCATCAACTGTAAACCCTATGTTAAAGGGGCTGTTTAAGCCCTGCGTTAAAACAAGATATACGTCGTTGCATAACCACCGAAGCGCCATAGACACGTGCGTATCCTTAATATGACTCTTTTATGTGGGAAAAGCAAGATATTTTTTTTGATTTGGCTATTGAAGCGTGCCCAGCCAATCGGCGTTGCGGTAGTCGGAAGTTGTGATAATCTCTTGCTTAGCAACGTAGACTGAGTGGAGTTTTCCGTCGATCTTTTTCTCCCAGAAGGCAAGAAATTTTTTAAGCTCGGGGAAGGTGGGCATCAGGTCATATTCCTGCCAGATGAATTCCTGGAGGATTTGTTCGAAATCCGGCATGTGATAATAGATTTGCGCCGTGACCAGGCGGTAATTGTCGAGTTGTTTTTGTATATCGGCCATAGATGTCCTCCTCGCTCAATTCTTGGGCTTATCGGAGCTTTTGCTCTCTTTGGTATAGTTTATGCCTTTATTATACCATAATACAGGGTAAACCTTGCGAAAGCGTTAAATATCAACAGGTTTGGCGAATTCGTATTATCTTTGAGTAAAAAACTTGAATTTTTCCAAGGACTCTCCTATATGTATGTCGTCCTCGCATTTACGAGCGAAAATTAAGCTCAGTGAGGCGTTGGAGGGGTTTTTATAGTCCGCTCACTCAAAAGTTTATTTGGGGGGCTTAAAAACCTGCTTGTTAACAACAAACAAAGGAGAAAGATGAAATGACAAAGTTTCGTCCTCTACACGATCGCGTTCTTGTTCGTCGCATTGAAGCGGACACCAAAACCAAAGGCGGGATTATCATTCCCGACACAGCAGCAGAAAAACCCATGGAAGGTGAGATTATCGCAGTCGGTTCCGGTCACGTAAACGACAACGGCGATGTTCGTCCATTGGATGTGAAGCCCAAAGATCGTGTGATCTTTTCGAAATGGGCCGGTACGGAAGTTACCATTGACGGTGAGGAACTCATGGTCATGAAAGAATCCGATATTATCGGAATCGTCGCTTAACAGTTAAGTATTCCCTGCGGAAGCAGGGATCTTGTTTGTAATTTTATAGATTCCCGCTAGCGCGGGAAAAGCAAAACTCTAAAAGGAGATTTATACTATGTCTGCAAAAGATGTAAAACTGGGCGGAGATGCCCGTGAAGATATGCTGGCGGGGATTAACACCCTTGCGAACGCAGTTAAAGTAACATTGGGTCCAAAAGGCCGCAATGTTGTTATCCAAAAAAGCTTTGGCGCGCCGCGCACGACTAAAGACGGTGTGACTGTTGCCAAGGAAATCGAGCTGAAGAACACACGCCAGAATGTTGGCGCGCAGCTAATCAAGGAAGTTGCTTCTAAGGCGAATGACCATGCCGGTGATGGTACGACGACTGCGACCGTTTTGGCGCAGTGCATTGCCAACGAAGGCGTGAAGGCCGTTTCAGCGGGACGTAACCCGATGGACCTTAAGCGCGGGATTGACCTTGCGGTTGCGGCTGTGGTTGAAGACCTTGCCAAGCGCGGTAAGAACGTGAAAGGCAATGACGAGATCCGTCAGGTCGGTACGATTTCTGCGAACGGCGAAGAGTCTATTGGTCAGCTTTTGGCTGAAGCAATGGATAAAGTCGGCAATGAAGGCGTGATCACTGTTGAAGAAGCAAAATCTTTGGACAACGAGCTTGAAGTTGTTGAAGGGATGCAATTCGACCGCGGTTACCTGTCTCCTTACTTCATTACAGATGCGGAGAAGATGCAGGCTAACCTTGAAAACCCATATATTCTTTTGAACGAAGGCAAGCTGTCCAATCTGCAGGCGCTGGTTCCTATTTTGGAAGCAGTTGTACAAGCCGGTCGTCCATTGCTGATCATTGCTGAAGATGTTGAAGGCGAAGCTCTTGCGACTTTGGTTGTGAACAAGCTACGCGGCGGTCTTAAGATTGCAGCCGTGAAGGCGCCTGGCTTTGGTGATCGTCGTAAAGCGATGCTCGAAGACATTGCTCTTTTGAGTGGTGGTCAGGTTATTTCCGAAGACCTTGGCATCAAGCTTGAGAACGTTACTGTCGACATGCTTGGAACTGCGAAGAAAGTATCCATCACCAAAGACGATACAACGATCGTTGATGGCGCTGGTGACAAGAAAGAGATTGAAGCGCGCTGCGCCCAGATCCGCAAACAGGTTGAAGCGAGTGATTCCGACTACGATAAAGAAAAACTCCAAGAGCGTTTGGCGAAACTGTCAGGCGGCGTTGCGGTTCTTCGCGTTGGCGGCGTGACTGAAGTTGAAGTGAAAGAGCGTAAAGACCGCGTTGATGACGCGCTTCACGCGACACGCGCAGCCGTTGAAGAAGGTATTATCGCCGGTGGCGGTACTGCGCTTCTTTATGCAACACGCGCGCTTGAAAAGCTTGAAGGTGCGAATGATGACCAGGATGTCGGTATCGAGATCATCCGCCGCGCTATTCAGGCGCCTATCCGCCAGATCGCTCAAAACGCGGGCGCGGAAGGGTCCGTTATTGTCGGTAAATTGCTTGAGCAAAAAGACACCGATTATGGCTGGGATGCGCAGAAGGGCGAGTTCACTAACATGGTGAAGGCCGGTATTATCGACCCTGTGAAAGTTGTGCGTACGGCTCTGCAAGATGCGGCTTCCGTGTCTTCGTTGCTCATTACTACAGAAGCGATCATCACCGATTCTCCGCAGGAGGACAAAGGTGCAGGCGCTGCTGGTGGCGACCCGATGGGTGGCATGGGTGGAATGGGCGGCATGGGCTTCTAAAAGCGGTCCTTTTCATCGCTGGCGTTGTTGAAACGATTAAAATTGCTCGTTTTTACAGCTCTGCTCTTTAAGGTATTTAAAAAGGCCGCGCGATGTTGCGGCCTTTTTTATTTGGTTTTGTTGTGAAGTGAGTTGAGTGAGCGGACTAAGTTAGTTTAGTCGAAATCGCTGTGGGCCTTGCTGGCTCTGTACTTAGTCCGCTGAGTGAACTAACACGGTTTTTTATGGGCGGACGAATTGTCCAATTTTTTGAATGTTGATTATAGGATTTTAATCCTTTTTAGGCAAGTTTATATGTTTAATTATGCAGCCAACGATGGGTATTCCAGGTCCTCTGTGTCCGGTACACTAGGTAATCTTCTTAAGTGGGGTACGTGTGCACCAATTTCATGGCCAAAAGATAGAGTTCTTTCACTGTCTGGTTTTACTTCCATGACAGCAGTCATGTAATAGCTCTCTATTTGCTTACCATCTTGCACGTTATCTAAGGCTTCTGGTTCTTTACCTAAAAATATTTCTTTAATGTGGCAATAGGGTCCAAAGACTTCTGCAAATCTTTGTGGTGTGAAGTAATTGATTGCATGATCTGGTCTGTCTCTTCTTGTGGCGCTCATAGGAAACCCCTGTGCATTTAATACAACTCTTTCCATGCTCTTTTGGTCTTGATAGAAGTCATGAACACTACGAGCACTAATTACGAGCAATCCTCCAGGTTTGACAGCGTTTGCCATGTTTTGTGCAATGTCAGGTAAAGCGTGCTCTGGATGTGGTAAATGTGCTGTTCTGTGTGACCAAATTCCTGACAGTGAGCCTTTAGCAAATCTATGTGTTTTCATTGATCCGTAGATTAGATCTACTTCGCCAAGTTTTTCGACATTACCATTCGTGGCTAACTGTTCTTGGCGACGTAGTTCATTCATAGCGATTGTAAGACCAACCCGAGATTTTTCAATGCCCATGACTCTACCGCGTCGTTTCGCTAGCCATATTAAGTCGCGACCATAGCCGAAGCCAACATCAAGTAATTTTCCATCATCTGGCATCCTTTCTAATGCCAGTTTAGCTGTTTCACTAGGATCATCACCCCATAGGTGTCCTCTCATGAGGTAGGTCTTGCTCCATAGGCTAAGGTTTGAGTAGGACTGAGGGTCGGTTAAGCCGTGTTGAATACCTCTCCGGATACTTTCAGGTTCCCATCCTTCATCCATGAGGCGTAGTATGTCCTCTCTTTGCCAGCCAATAAAGCTCGCAATTGCCTCAATCGTTAATGTTGTTGAGCCGTCTGGCATCTGTTTAACTCAGTTTTTTCGTTTTAATTAGGGGTTTTTGCTGTGCTGTTCCATGCAATTAGAAATAGGTCTCTGTATCCTTTTGCAAAGTCAGCTTGTTTCATAATAAAAATTTCTTGTTCACCATCTTTGAAATTTAAAAATGCGAGCTTGTCATGGTATGAGTAGAATGACTTATCGTTGAAGTATTCTTCGGGCATCCATTTATATTCAGCATAATCTGATGCGGGAAAGTTTTGGTCGCCTTCTTTTACGATGATACGAACATCCATTACGTCTTTGTCTTTAAACATTCTTTTTCTGTGGTTTTCCCATCGATCTGGTCCCATTGAGTTGACCCAGTTTTGGTGTGCGACATTGGAGAGAAAGACTTCGCAAGGTTTTACTTTTGTTCCATGTGAGATGGCTGTTTCATGCACGTCATTTAAAAAATCGCTCATTGCGTTATTGCCACGAAGTACTCTTACTTCGCCCGAACGTTTTCTTACGCCGCTGGAGCCGAGGAATTCTACGTCGGCTTTATCGAACGCGGTTTCGATTTTGGTGATGGTTTTGGAGTTGGGCTGGTTTGTGCCGTTTTCAATGCGCGCGATTCCCGTTTGTGACAGGCCAGCTTTGTCAGCAAGGTCATGTTGGCTCCATCCTAATAATGCGCGCGCTGCGCGAATTTGTTCAATGGTCGGCATAGTTTTCCCCTAATTACGATCCATGATTTAAATGATGGTGAGTTTGTAGCCCTATTCCAAAGGTTTGTCTAGTAAAAAAATTATATGTAAACATAAAAAGTGTATAGAAATATGAATTTTCTGCTTTTTTTATATCTTTTTTGTTGACAGGTTTACAGAAATTTCCTAAAAAAGGGTACAAGAAGGCATTAATTATACATAATTAACTGTCTTTTTATCCCCACACACGAAACTAAAACCGGTTCTTTGGCTCTCCTGAGAACCGGTTTTTTCTTTTGGTGGCGATCCTTCGCCTGAGACTTTGTTGCTGCGCCCCTCGTATACCCTTTGTACATGTCGGTCCTCGCGCCTCGTCTCAGACGAAAGCTCTTTGCCACGTTTTTTAATCTGCGCGTTTTGGGCTGCTTATTTTCAAGTTTCTACGCGCTAACGCGCGCCTCATAGTCGCTCGGTGAAATTTCAAATTCGTTGAATTTGAAATCACTGTTTTCCTGTCGAATGGAATTTGCTAATTTGTCTTCCATGCCAGAATTGCCAGAAGTTGAGATTGTCAGGCGCGGGTTAGAGGGCGCGGTGCTTGGGAAGTGTGTGCAGCAAGTTGTGCTGAACCGTCCCGATTTGCGGTTTCCGATTCCTGCAAAATTTCAAAGCGTGCTTGAGGGGCGTGAGATTGTGTCTTTGCAGCGCAGGGGGAAATATATCCTGTGTTTTCTGGATGGCGGGGACGGGTTTGTTCTGCATCTTGGGATGTCGGGGGTGGTGAAGATAGTTCCGGCGGGGGATGCGTATGTTCCCGAAAAGCATGATCATATCGTGTTTGTCATGGGGGATGGGGGACATATTGTGTTTCACGATCCGCGGCGCTTTGGGTTTGTGGATCTGGTGCACCGAGATAGCTGGGGTAGCTATGATTCTTTTAAAGCTATGGGGCCGGAGCCGCTTTCGAATGATTTTCATGCGAAAGGTTTGGCCAGCGCGTTAAAGGGGCGCAAAATGCCGATTAAAACGGCGTTGCTGGATCAGAAAATTGTGGCGGGGCTGGGGAATATTTATGTCTGCGAAGCGCTTTATGCTGCGGGGATTAGCCCTTTGCGGGAGGCTGGCAAGGTTCGCGGCAAGCAGGTGGAAGCTTTGAGTCAGGCTATTCGGGCCGTGTTGATGCACGCGCTCGATTCGGGGGGGAGCTCGCTGAAGGATTATTACCATACGGATGGGTCTTTAGGGTATTTTCAACATAGTTTTAAGGTTTATGACCGCGAGGGAACTCTTATTGACGGCCAATATCCGGTGGTGCGAATCGTGCAGGGCGGGCGTTCAACTTTCTATTGTCCTGCCAAACAGAGATGAGCTGTGAAATGGGTGCATTTTTATCGGGTTTTTGGGCATCAAATGCTTGACAAAACCTGTGGACAAAGCGTATACCCCTATGATCCTAAGAAATTGGAATTTGATTGAACTTAAATTAAAGAAGAAAAGACATGGCTAATCACGCATCGTCAAAGACAAGAATTCGTAGAAATGCGGCTCGCGCGACCATTAATGGTGCACGCCGCAACCGCATTCGTACATTCATTAAAAAAGTGGAAACTGCTATTGCTGCCGGTTCGGCAGATGAGGCAGGAAAAGCTTTGCAAGCTGCGCAGCCTGAATTGCAGCGCGGTGTTGCCAAGGGTCTTTACAAAAAGAATACTGCGGCAAGAAAATTATCGCGCCTTTCCGCGCGGATCAAGGCTTTGAAATAAAGCCGCCTAAAGGGCGTTAAAAAAGTAACGTCTTGAAATAAAAAGCACATAGTTAAGTATTGGCCAGGCCCGTTGAAAAGTTTTGATGGGCTAATCGGCTATTTGCATTTAAGGGGTGTGTATTATTATTTCTTTTTTTATGTTTGTGATTTGTTCTTATTGTCATCCCCAATTTTTTTAGTGTAGGGTTATTTTTATCAACAAAATTGAGTGGAAAAAATTTTCGGGTTTCGGAACTTTTTTGTTTTTTATTTTGGCGATAAATAATAAGCATCGTGGTGTTTTTTGAATGCGATGATGTGTATTTGAGCTACTAGTTTCGGCTCACATGTGGGGAGTTAGTCACTGGCAGGTGGCGGGAGGATTACCGTTCACTATGCATCAGACTTTTACCTAACTAAAAAAGAGAAATCGTTAGTTTGAAAGCATGTGAATACGTGGTGTTCACAAACCCTTTCTTTGTGCCTTTTTGGTATTACTTTTGGGGGTTTTTGATTTTTCGTGTGATGTAAATTTTAATGTTAAAAAAGCAAGTTAAGGAGCAAATAAGTATGTCAGATCTGGGTGGGAAAACCGTCGCTTTGATTCAGGAAAGTGCCGAATATCAGGAAGCCTCTTTGGAACCTTCACGCGAGATTATGCGCGTTTGGAAGAAGGTGCATGGGGATATGCGTTCCGAGTTCGGTGAAGCTATTTTCCGGAGCTGGTTGAAGCCGCTGACGTTGCAAGCTTTTTATCATGGCACTATGGAAGTGTCTGTTCCGACTCGTTTTATGCGGGACTGGATTCAGAATCATTATGCGGACCGTATTCTGGCGATGTGCTCCGAAGCCAGTGAAGAGATCAAGCGTTTGCAGATTGTTGTTGTGCAAAATGCGATGGTGGATGATCAGCCGGCTGCTGCTGCGGATGAAAAGGCTCCTTCGAAAGCCAACCAGAACTTGAAAGCGGATCTCAGCGAGATTTCTTCGCCGCTGGATGAGCGTTTTACGTTTGATTCATTTGTAGTCGGTAAGCCGAATGCCTTGGCGCACGCCGCAGCGCGCCGCGTGGTTGAGAGCATGGCGATTCCGTTCAATCCTTTGTTTATTTATGGCGGTGTTGGTCTTGGTAAGACTCATCTTATGCATGCAATTGCGCATGCGATGGAAGAGCACTGGCCGGATAAGACGGTGATGTATCTCTCTGCTGAGAAATTCATGTATCAGTTCGTCAAAGCTTTGCGCTCTGATTCGACTATGAATTTTAAAGAGTTGTTCCGTTCTGTGGACGTGTTGATGATTGATGATATCCAGTTCATCGCCGGTAAGGAATCAACACAAGAAGAATTCTTCCATACTTTCAATGCCTTGGTGGATCAGAACAAGCAGATCATTATTTCTGCGGATAAGGCGCCTGGTGATTTGAGCGGTTTGGATGAGCGTTTGAGATCACGTTTGGCTTGGGGGCTTGTCGCGGATATTCATCCGACGACATACGATTTGCGTCTTGGTATTTTGCAATCCAAGCGCGAGCAGTTGCAGGCGGATGTTCCGGATAGTGTTTTGGAATTCCTGGCGCTTAAAGTGACAAGCAATGTGCGCGAGCTGGAAGGGGCCTTGAACCGCATCGTTGCGCATGCCGATGTTTCGAAGAGTGAGATTACTCTGGAGAGCACACAGGATGTTTTACAGGATCTTTTACGCGCGCATGATCGCCGCATTACGATTGATGAAATTCAGCGTAAAGTCGCAGAACATTATAACCTTCGTATGACAGACATGCATTCCGCACGCCGCGCGCGCAATGTTGCGCGTCCGCGTCAGGTGGCGATGTATCTTGCTAAGCAATTAACGGCGCGCTCTTTGCCAGAGATTGGCCGTAAGTTTGGTGGCCGTGACCACACAACCGTCATGCACGCGGTGCGTAAGGTTGAGGAGTTGATCGAAGAGGATGCGCAAATTGCTCAAGATGTAGATATCGTGCGCCGCGCTCTGACTGGCTGAGGCGCTCCATAATTTGCACGCAGAGTGCGTCAGGCTGCGAGCTCGAAAAGCCGCACGTACCTTAATGTACGTTTACTTTTTTCTCGTCTTGCCTTCCTACTCTGCGCACAAATTCTGTTCGCTTTTGATGTGTTGGGAGATAACAAAATTTGAATAATCCAATTTAAAATAAGAAGTGGGGTTTAGGCCTCGCTTTTTTGTTTTTGAGACTGGCATTTTTTAGAGCAGTAGATGACCGCGTCCCAGCTTGCCTCCCATTTCTTGCGCCAGGTGAAGGGGCGGTTGCATACGGGACAGGTTTTGGTTGGAAGGTTTGGTTTTTTGTGCGGCATATTCTTTTCTTTTTTGTCATTTCGAAGCAAGGCTGAGAAATCTCAAGTTTATCTGTGAGATTCCTCACATGCGTTCGGAATGACATTCTCTTTTAAGCACTACCATTCTCCAAGGCTTTGAAAAAGCGCTGCGCGTCGTCTTTGATGGCGGCAATTTTTTCATCGTCCATGTTATTCAGCGTGCGGTAGCTAAAGCCTAATCTTGGATTGTTGCGAAGCTTGTCTTCATTTCGAATCATGAAATCCCAGTAGAGGTAATTAAACGGGCAGGCTTTGGGGCCGTTTTTCTTTGTGACCGTGTAGCTGCATTTTTGGCAGTAATTGGACATTTTGTTGATGTAGGCGCCACTGGCGGCGTAGGGTTTGGAGGCCAGAAGCCCGCCATCGGCGAAAAGGATCATGCCCGTGACGTTGGGAAGCTCGACCCACTGATAGGCGTCAGCGTAAACGACCATGTACCAATCATTGACTTCATCGGGATCGAGGCCGGCGATGAGGGCGAAATTGCCAAGAATCATCAAACGCTGGATGTGGTGGGCGTAAGCGTTTTCTTTTGTTTCTTTCACGCATTGCGCGAGGCAGTTCATTTTTGTTTGTCCGCCCCAGAACAGCCAAGGCAGGAGGCGGGTGGCCTCTAAGAAGTTTTCCGACTCGTAGTCCGGCATTTTGAGCCAGTAAATGCCGCGGACATATTCGCGCCAGCCGATGATCTGGCGGATGAAACCCTCAACGGCGTTTAAGGGTGCGGTGCCGTCGGCGTAGGCGGCTTCGGCACGCTCGCAGCATTCGAGCGGATTTAAAAGGCCAATATTGATGTAAAAGCTGAGGTGGCTGTGGAAGAGCCAAGGCTCGTTTTCGAGCATTGCGTCCTGATAATCGCCGAATTTTGAAAGCCGCTCGGTTATAAATTTATCGAGGGCGTAGAGGGCTTGGTCGCGCGTTACGGCGAAATAGAAAGGTTCAAGGTCGCCGAAGTGATCCGCGAATCTCTCGGCCACAAGGTTGATGCATTCGCGGGTGATGTCGTCGATATGTGCATTATAGTGCGTAGGAATTTCTATGCTTTCGCTCGGCGTTTTGCGGTTTTGCGAATCGTAGTTCCATTCGCCGCCTTCGGGCTTATCACCGTTCATAAGAATGCTGTATTTTTTGCGCATCTCGCGGTAGAAATATTCCATGCGGAGTTGTTTGCGGCCCTCGGCCCAGTTTTGGAATTCTTCATGGGTGGCAAGGAAGCGGGTGTCTGGGCGGATTTCGACGGGGAGGCCGAAGTCTTTTTCCCAGTCTTGCATGTCATTGAGGACTCGGTATTCGCCGGGTTCGGTGACGATAATTTTGGATGGCTTATGCTTTTTTATGGCGCGGGTAATTTCGGCTTTGAATGAGCCTGCGTTATCCGAATCGCCGAGTTTCGTGTAATGGACTTTGTGTCCTTTATCCTCAAGCTCTTTGGCGAAGTGGCGCATGGCGGAGAAGATAAAGGCTATTTTCTTTTTGTGGTGCTTCACATAGGTGGCTTCGTCATGCACCTCGCACATCCAGATACTATCGCCGTCCTCGTAACCAGAGAGGCTGGAGATGTCGTGGCTGAGTTGGTCGCCGAGGATGAGCCGCAGAGTGGTCATTGTTTAACAATAGCTGGGTTGTTAAGCTTTTCAAGGCAAAGTATTTTATAGCTTTTTATTTACATAAACTATTATTTATGTTAGATTTGCGTTTTTTATGTTGAAAGTTAGATATGCTACCTTATTCACTAAAACCTGAACATTATCAAAGTCTTGGTTTGAGCTCTAAGCCGAGTGAAGGTGATGTCGAATACGCATATATTCGATCTTTGAGTGAGATTGCCAAAGCTGAAGGATCATTTGAAACCAAGAGGGCTCGAATTAGGGAGGTTTATCTTGCCTATCTTCATATCAAAGATATTCCTTCAGGGAGCCAGCAAGGTTTTGACGGGCTGCACGGGCATGAAAATTTCTTAGCGCAAGGTTTAGATTATGGGTTGAGGGCTCACTTTCGTTCTGCCTCACTCGCGCATGCATTTGGGACGCAACCGGGAATATGTACTATTTTGAATATGTTACAGTTTTGCGATGAAATTAAAGCTGAAGAGAAAAAACAGGGGTCGTTGAGACATCAGTTGTTGAGGGTTTTTGCGAAGGTCACTGGAAGGCCAGATGGCGCTGCTAAGAGATTAAGGGGTGATAGAGCTCGTCTAAGAGAAACGATGCGTGAGCTTATATTGCATGGAATGAAAGTGGGTGGATGTCATGATGTTTTTGAATTTGACGTATCTGGCCCAGCTTATAATCTCAGTGCCTTTGATTGATTTGGGCGATGATTTCGCTCATTCTGCGGCTATTGCAGGTGAGGCCGGTTTTTTTTGGGCGCTGATGAATTTGTAAGCGCAGCCGACACCGACCAATATAGCGGCGTAGAATACTAGCTCCATGCCTGTGGGCTTGGGTGTATAGCCGATCAGAACTTTCAACGTTTCGCCCAAAAACCCGTTTCCTGACAGAATTGCTGAGGTGTCCCAGACTTCGGGTACGATTGCGGGAAGCACACCTGCGGCGATGAGGAAGTTTGCGCCTTGGGCGGCCATGCCTGCGGTCAGGATAATGAGCATCCAGCTTGTAACCGTAAAGAGGTGTTTTTGCGCGGCTTTCAACAGGCCGAGATAAAGCATCGCGCCGACAATTGCGCCGCCAATGCCGCCTATGATGCCGCCCATAATAATTTCATGCGGGCCAAAGGCGCCAGAGGCCGTCATGCCGTATGTAAAGAGCGCGATTTCTGCGCCTTCGCGGAAGGTGGCCAAGGCAACTACGCCGACAATGATATAGATTGATTTGTTGCCCGCCACGACATCAGCACCAACTTTTTTGAGGTTTTGGGCCAGCTCGCGCCCGTGGGTTTTCATCCAGATGACAGTCCAGCTGAGGAATCCCACGGCGATAAACATTACAGCAGCGTTAAACAGCTCCTGGCCTATGCCGTCGATGGCTTCGGAAATGCTTTGGGTGAAAAACGCAATAATAACGGAGCCGAGAACGCCAATGCCAAGCCCGGCCAGAACCAAATTGACGCGCCCGGGAAGCCCGCGGGTGGCGGCCATGACGATGCCTATCACAAGGGCGACTTCGATGATTTCACGAAAAACGATTGTGGCGGTTGGGAACATGGCAGCTTGTCCTTTTTTTATTCGACGATTAGATATCCATTGGCTTTATCGAGGTTGAATTCACCAAAGAAGTGGTACTTGCCGGGCTCTAATGGTCCTACCAATATAGTTGCTTTTGAATTC
>CAYGNI010000003.1:12986-47300 GCA_964351195.1 uncultured Micavibrio sp. | reverse complement strand
CCTTTAATCTGCGTGATACTAAAGCATGTATGTGATTAGGATTAAAAATCAAGAAATTAAAAATCATCAATGGCTTTTTAAGCATTATTCTTCATACTATTGAGAGGGAAAAATATTTGCATCGCTATCTTTGATTTTAAAAAACGGCAGCCGGAATCATGAAAAATTCACGCCTTGTGGCCCTTGTCGATACAAATGCCGCGCACCGCCAGCGTGTGGCGGCGGCCCTTATGTCTTTTTACGATACGACTCTTTATGATGAACCGCAGGACGCGTTGAAAACCATGGCCTTGAACCAGCCGGCGGTGATTTTGGTCAGTCCAGAGGTTAAACCGATGGGCAGTATCGATTTCATTCGCGCGGTGCGCGAGCATGAGATTTTGATGGATACGCCCGTGATCTTTATTTCGGAATCAGAGATAGATCCGAATGCTGCCAAAGCGCGTGAGGTGGGTGCGAGTAATGTTATTACCAAGCCCTATACGCGCAGTACACTTATTCAAACGATTTCTGAGGAGGTTTCCGAGAATGTTGAAAATGAGTGGAAAGCGCTTCCCGAGCCTCAAAGAAAGGCTTTAGAGAGTTCTGTTGATGTGTTTCGCGGAATTGCGGATGTGTTGATCACAGGTGAAAGCATCGCATTTGATGATGTTAAGGCGAACTGTCAATCATTGGTGGATGTGGTTGAGAGCAATAGTTTTAAGGATATTCTGGATGGTGTGCGCAACCATGACGACTACACTTATGCGCATTCCATGCGTGTGGCAACTTTGCTCACACTTTTGGGGCATGCAGCGGGGTTCAACAATAATGATCAGCTGATTATGTCGAGCGGCGGGTTGTTGCATGATGTCGGCAAGATGATGATTCCGCATAATATTTTGAATAAGCCAGGCAAACTTACGGAAGAAGAATTTGAGATCATGAAAAGCCATGTGCCGGAAACCATGACATATCTGAAAAGGGCGGGAAATATTCCCAAAGGTGTGATGATTATTGCCGAACAACATCATGAGAAAATTGACGGCACGGGATACCCGCACGGACTTAAAGGCGGGGAACTGAATGAACTTGCACGAATGGCGGCGATTGTTGATGTGTTTAGCGCGCTCACGGACCGGCGCGTGTACAAAGACCCGATGCCTTCGGATAAGGCGATGGATATCATCACCAATGAAATGGCGGGCAATCATCTGGATCCACATTTTGTAAAATTGTTCCGGACCGTTTTGGTTGATGCCGGGATCCTCTAATAAAAAAGGCCGCGAGTGTTTCCACACGCGACCTGCACTCTTTTATAGCTTTTTCTTACAAAACGTCGAGCATTTCCGCGACCAGCGGGTGACGAACGATGTCGCCATTATCGAGGCGGCAGACCGCGACATTGGGCAGCGCATCGAGCCTGCGCGAGATTTCATCCAGGCCGCTCATGCCGTCCAAAAGGTCGGATTGCTTTGGATCGCCGGTAACGACCATTGTGGAGTGCCAGCCAAGGCGCGAGAGGATCATTTTAAGCTGACCGTAGGTACAGTTTTGCGCTTCATCAATGACGATGAAGGAGTTGTTCAGCGTGCGGCCGCGCATAAAACCGATGGGGGCGATTTCGATCGTGCCGTCTTCGATGTACTGGCGGACTTTCTTGCCGCCCATCCGGTCGCCCAAACAGTCGTAAAGCGGGCGGAGATACGGCGCCATCTTTTCGGCCATATCGCCGGGAAGATAGCCCAGACTCTCGCCTGCTTCCATCGCGGGACGAGAGAGGATGATGCGCTCGATTGTACCTTTCTCAAGAGCCTCTGCCGCCTTGGCGATGGCGAGATAGGTTTTTCCCGTTCCTGCCGGACCGATGGCCAGCGTTAAAGAATGCGTATCGATCGCCGTCATTAATTCCGCCTGACCGTCTGAACGCGGCTTGATATTCTTCACGTATTTTTGATCGCGGCGGCCGTTGATTTCGTCGTCGAGCGGGTGCCAGTCTTGACCAGGCGTGTGGTCAAAGGCCGGGTGAACAACGTTATTGCTCTGTTCTTTACGGTTCTTGCGCGTTTTTTTAGCCATGCGAAAATACTCCTATGGGTTGGGAGGGGTTGAAGAAAACGTATAAAGTCTGGAAAGAAAGTTTAAAAAAGCCTGCCCGGTATTTGAAAAACCGATTTGATCCGGGCTTGTGATGTGAGGTTCATTAGGTAGGAACAAAAACACCTCGATTGGTTAGTTCCACTATACCAGAATCGGAAGGGGTTTCCTAATTACAATTTGATAATTTCAACATAATACCGTAAACATTTGGAATGACTTTGGAATTCAAAGATATTCAAAAGGCTTATGAGGCCATTCAGGATTCAACAATCCGCACGCCCACCGTTAAGGCGGCGCGGCTTTCGTTGCATCTGGGTATTCAGCTTTATCTGAAGCTTGAGAATTTGCAGCACACGAATGCGTTTAAAGCGCGCGGGGCGCTGAACAAGCTTTTGAGCCTTGATGAGAAGCAACGCAAAAAGGGCGTGATTGCGTGCAGCGCGGGGAACCATGCGCAGGGCGTGGCTTATCACGCGACGCGGCTGGGAATTCCTTCCACCATTGTAATGCCGAACGGGACGCCGTTTAACAAGATTCAGCGCACCGAGGATTTCGGCGCGAAGGTGGTTTTGCACGGTAAGAATTTTGATGAATCCGTGCAATTCACAATGAATATGGCGGATAAAAAGGGCCTTACGTTCATTCACCCGTTTGATGACGAGGCGGTTGTGGCCGGGCAAGGGACGATTGCGCTGGAGATGCTTGAGCAGGTTCCGGATCTTGACGTGATTGTTGTGCCGATTGGCGGCGGCGGGCTTATTGCCGGGATGGCCGTGGCGGCCAAAGGCGTGAAGCCGAAGATCGAGATTATCGGGGCGCAGGCGGAGATTTTCGATGCGGTGAAAGCGGATTTTGATGACAGCGACACGCATTTTGGCGGGGCGACGCTGGCCGAGGGGATTGCCGTGAAAGCGCCATCCAAGGCTAATTTGAAGATTATCAAAAAGCTGGTTGACCGGATCGATAGCGCCAATGAGGCCGAGATTGAAGATGCGGTGTTTGATTTGCTCTCATCCGAAAAGCTGGTCGTCGAGGGCGCGCCGGGCGCAGGTCTGGCCGTTATTAAAAAGCATTTGAAGCAGTATAAGGGCAAGAAAGTCGGACTTGTTGTCTGCGGGGGGAATATCGATTCCCGCCTGCTGTCGACGCTTATCCTGCGCGGGCTTGTGCGCGACGGGCGGATTACGCGTCTGACGTTTGAAATTGACGATACGCCGGGGCAGCTTTCGGATATCTCGCGCCTGATCGGGGAGAGCGGCGCGAACGTGGTGGAGGTTATTCACCAGCGCATGATGCAATCGGTGTCCCTAAAGCAGGCTGAGCTTGAGGTCGTGATTGAAGCGCGCGATAAGCAGCATGTGAAGGCGCTTGTGAAAGTCCTGAGAGAGCACGGGTTTAAGGTGCGGACGGACAACGAGGTTTAGGTTTCCCTTTCATCTTAATTAAGATTACCCAGAGTGTTATCCTTTACCAATTCCTGGCAGCCCCAACAGCGGATCATCGGGTGCAAGGCTTGCGATTGCGGCCTCGCCCGCGCTTTCGGAAAAGACCGACGTTAAACCAATTCCATCTAAAAAAGGCGACATACCCTCGGCCAAGGATGCAGCAAAAGCCGCACCCGGGACGGTGTAGTGAACCACTATATGCGTCGCCAATTCGAAAGCAACGCCTAGAGTTATTCCCACCCATCCAGAGTCCATTAACGACATAGTTTCCTCGTTCTTGATAAAAAACATTTGTGTTATGTTATAATATAACATATAAGTCCAGAAGTTTTTTTAACAATGACAATAAAAGGGTAGAAAGATGACAGAATTAACACGCAGACATTTAATATCGGGATTCATGGCAACAGTTGCAGTGGCCTCGTCAAAGCATGTCCTTGGCGCAGAGGGAGATTATACGATCGACACTTATCCCTATCAGCCAGATGATGTTTATGCGCAAATTGGCCATAGAAGCGTGAATATGGATATCGGGCTTTTGCGTCCTCAAGATGGCGCGCCTACGCTTGGCTTTTATGCGGCATTGGATACTGCGCATGGTGAACCGTTCAGTGATCACTGGAAGACGACTTACAGAAGGTTTTTGGCACTCATTCTGTTCATAGCACGGACAAAGGGAAAATGGCTTTGATTGCCAACCATATTAGAGCCCATGCGGTTACGGTCGAGCAACTTGCTCATGCATATCACACTGCTAAAAGCGCATGGGATCAAAAGCCAAACCTCAGAACGGCAGGTCTTAATCGCGTTGAGCATGATTTTTTATTTGTTTAAGCGCACTTCCCACATCGCCCATGTAACTCCGCGTTCCAATGCGAGAGCGTAAATCCCTTCCCTTCGGCCTGCTTTTTCAGGGCTTCGGGGATGTGGCAGAGATGCACTTCTTCAACCCGCCCGCATTCATCGCAAATCATGAATTGGGAGCCTTTATGCTTGTGGTCTTCGGCGCAGGCGACGTAAGCGTTCAGGCTTTCGATGCGGTGAATAAAGCCGTGCTCAACCAAAAACTCTAGTGCGCGGTAAGCGGTTGGCGGCTTTGGCTTATCGAGGTGCTTGGATAATTCATCGAGGACATCATAGGCGGTCAGCGGGTTTGCGGCGCCGGCGATGATATCAAGCGTGTAGAGCCGCGGATCCGTTAAGCGGTGTCCGTTTTGTGCGGCGTAGCTTTCAAGTGCTTTGCGCGCGGTTTTGATTTTTGTCTGGCTCATATGGATAATCTAGCGGTTTTTGCGACGAAAACAAAGTGCTTTAGGTGCCGCGTGATTGCGGCGGCTTGAGACGGGATTTGATGAAGTCTTTGCCCGCTGCGCCGATTGTTTTAAAGGTGATGATGTTGAGCGGAAACTCCAGTATCACATGCAGGAGGCTCAGGAACAGCAGGGCAAAAAAGCCGATGCGGTAATCGTAGAGATACAGACCGATGCTCAATGTATATAGTGCGGCGATGACGCACAGGCGCGGGCGCGAGATTTCGTGCCATTTGATGATTTCCACTTTTGAGAACCAGTTCAGGTAATGATAGGTATAAGCGAAAGACAGAAAACCCAGCATCGCGTGGCTGTCGACCCAGCCGCCGAAGGAGAGAATATCGGCGAGGTAATCGGCGACGATTTCGAAGAAGCCGATATTATTAGCGACGTAATTCGGGGTAATCATTGTTTCTTGCGGAGTGATCAAAAAGAAGATGGCGGCGCAAGCGCAAAAGACGATGAAGGACAGCGCGCCCATCTTGCTTTTGCTTTTGATTGCGCCGAGGAGAATGAAGGCACCGGTGAAGATATAGATATGGATGAGCGTGGGCAGGAGGATGACAAGGCCGAGGACAAAGTCCGGGAAGATTCCCTGAAAGCCCAGAAACGCGGCAAAGACAAGGGATGTCAGGGCCGCGATTTGTATTTTGTTTTGGCCGAACACGTAACCGGCTGCGCCCGAAAGCGCCAGCGCATAAAGGCCGTAGATGAAAATGTCGCTTTGCACGAGATAAAGGCTTATCACACAGACCAGGCCCGAAATCAGGACAGCGGGCAGCCATATAAAGCGTTCTTTGACGAAGTAATTGCGATCATGCATCCATGAAATTTGCGTCAGGTAATGGGCCGGTCCTAAAAATGCATAGGAGAGCAAAACCAGTTCGAAGGGGATCACATAGGCCAGCGCGCAGGAAGCGATCATCAATGTGATGTTGATTGTGTCGATATTGATGAGGCTTCGCGCGGGGTTCATTGACCCATGATAGCGTAATAAAAAAACCGCCGAAAGGCCCCTTATTCAGGAGCGGAAAATTCGGCGGTTTCTTATGCAGGGTTTAAATTTTTTATTCGGCGGCTACTTTTCCGTCGTCGGTTTCTTCGGCGTTGCCGGTGAGGTCCATGGCGCCGATTTTCTTGCCGTAATTGCCGGAGAAAATTTCTTCGGAGAAGACTTCTTCCCATGCACCTTGCGTTGAGGCTTTGGAATATTCGGTCGCGCGGTTTTCGAAGAAGTTGGTGTGTTCCGCACCGTTGAGCATTTCGTCCATCCATGGCAGCGGGTTCTTCTCTACGCCTTCGTAGATGGCGTTAAGGTTAAGCTGTTCGAGGCGGCGGTTGCCGATATAGCGGATGTAGTCTTTGACTTCCTGCGGGGTCAAGCCTTCGATCGGGCCCATTTCGAAACACAGGTCGATGAAGTTGTCTTCGAAGCCGATGATGGTGCGGCAGCACTCTGTGATTTCTTCTTTAAGCTCGTCATCCCAGATGTCCTGGTTTTCGTGGATGAAGGCGTTGAAGAGTTTGATCATGGACAGGCAGTGCAGCGTTTCGTCGCGCACGGACCATGTGACGATCTGGCCCATGCCCTTCATTTTGTTGAAGCGTGGGAAGTTCATGAGAATCGCGAAAGATGCGAAGAGCTGGAGCCCTTCGGTAAACGCCCCGAACATGGCCATTGTTTTGGCGATGTCGCGGCGGTTTTTCATCGATACGCCCTGCATGTAATCGAATTTGTCCTTCATTTCCTGATATTTCAGGAAGGCTTCGTATTCGACTTCGGGCATGCCGATGGTATCGAGCAGGTGGCTGTAAGCCGCGATGTGAACCGTTTCGATGTTGGAGAATGCGGAGAGCATCATTTGCACTTCGACGGGGCCGAACACTTGCGAGTAATGCTTCATGTAGCAGTTGTTGACTTCGACGTCGGATTGCGTGAAGAAGCGGAATATCTGTGTCACCAGGTTTTTTTCAGCCGGTGTGAGGGATTTTTTCCAGTCGCGCACATCTTCGGCGAGCGGCACTTCTTCAGGGAGCCAGTGAATGCGTTGCTGGGTGTGCCAGGCTTCGAAGCACCATGGATAGAGGAACGGTTTATACACATGACGTTCTTGTAATAGCGGGCTTTTGTTTTCCGCGGCATCTTCAATTTTACTAGCTTTCGCGCTCATTTCGGCGATCTCCTCTTTTCTAATCAGTGATTCTGTATGTTTTTTAGTGTAGTGACCTTGCGCGGGAATCCGAGTCATTCGTCAAAAAGTTTCGTGAATAACGGGGATAAGTCTGGCGCATACCACGGAAAGAATATACCCACATGTTGGGGGTATAGACTAATCAAAACACTATATATTGTGTTTTTCAAGGGTTTTTTGATTTTTTTGCAGAAATTTTGGGTGCAAAAAAAGGAGCCGGGAGGCTCCTTTTCGGGGTTATTTGATGTGTCGTGCTTATTGGCAAGCGAGGCATTCTTCGTATTTGTTTTCCTCGACTTCAGCGGCTGCGGCGGCTTTGGCGGCATCATCGGCGGCGCCTGCGCGTTTCCATGAGGCGTTGCTTTCCGCGCGCTGGATGGATTTGGAGCGGCAGTAGTACAGAGACTTCACGCCTTTTTTCCAGGCATCCCAGTGGACGCGGTGCAAATCGGCTTTGTGGACGTTGGCCGGCAAGAAGACATTCACGCTTTGTGCCTGACAGACATATTGTGAGCGATCGCCCGCATGTTCGACGATCCAGCGTTGGTCGATTTCGAAGGCGGTTTTGAACACGTCTTTTTCTTCGTCGGTGAGGAAGTCGAGGTGTTGGACGGAGCCTTCATTGGTGAAGATGGAGCTCCACACATCTTCGGTGTTTTGTCCTTTTTCCTCGAGCAACTCTGTGAGGTATTTATTTTTAACCGGGAAAGAACCGGACAATGTTTTATGGGTGTAGGCATTGGCCGCGTTGGGTTCGATGCCCGGAGACGCGCCGCCGCAAATGATAGAGATGGATGCGGTTGGGGCGATCGCCATTTTGTTGGAGAAGCGTTCCATGATGCCGTAATCGGCCGCGTCGGGGCATGCGCCGCGTTCTTCGGCAAGTTTGACGGAGGCGTCATCGGCCTGGCGTTTAATGTGTTGGAACATTTTGCGGTTCCAGACCTTGGCCATCACGCCTTCCATCGGCAGCATTTTGGATTGCAAGAAGCCATGGAAGCCCATGACACCCAAACCAACGGAGCGTTCGCGCATGGCGGCGTATTTGGCGCGCTTCATGGAATCGGGTGCTTTGGCGATGAAGTCGGAGAGCACGTTATCGAGGAAGCGCATGACGTCTTCGATAAAGGTCGGGTGGTCTTGCCATTCATCAAAGGTTTCGAGGTTCAGAGATGAGAGACAGCACACGGCGGTTCTGTCATTGCCGAGGTGGTCAACACCGGTCGGCAATGTGATTTCAGAACACAGATTGGACATTTTCACGTTCAGGCCGGCCATTTTGTGGTGCGCTGGGATCTGATCATTGACGTGGTCGATGAAGATGATATATGGCTCGCCAGTTTCAACGCGCGCGGTGAGCAAGCGAATCCAGAGGTCACGGGCGCTGACTTTGTCGACGACGGCGTTGTCCTTTGGAGATTTAAGTGCGTATTCTTCGTCGTTTTCGACGGCTTTCATGAATTTGTTATCAACCAGAACACCGTGATGCAGGTTCAGGGCTTTACGGTTTGGATCCCCGCCAGTCGGGCGGCGGATTTCGATGAATTCTTCGATTTCGGGGTGCCAGATCGGCAGGTAAATCGCAGCGGAGCCGCGGCGCAGCGAGCCTTGGGAAATCGCCAATGTCAGAGAGTCCATCACGCGGATGAACGGCACGATCCCGCATCTTTAGCCGTTGCGCCCAACTATCTCACCAAAAGAGCGGACATTACCCCAGTAAGAGCCGATACCGACGCCCAAAGAGGCGAGCCAGACGTTTTCGTTCCATAGGGAAACGATGTCTTCGAGGCTGTCTTGGGTTTCGTTCAAGAAGCAAGAGATGGGCAGGCCGCGGCTTGTTCCGCCATTGGACAAGATTGGCGTGGAGGGCATAAACCAGAGTTTGGACATGTAGTCGTAGAGGCGTTGTGCGTGCTCGCTATTATCGCCATAATGCATGGAGACGCGTGCAAATAAATCCTGTGGCTGTTCTTCAGGCATCAAGTACCGGTCGGTCAAAGTTGCCTTACCGAACTTTGTTAACTTTTCATCGCGGGATCTATCGATTTGGACGCGGTTTCCCCGCTCCATTTGCGCAACGTCAAACATGAGCCTTACTCCTATATATTTTTATATATCCGCTTAACAATAAGGGATGGGTTTTTATGAGATGCGTACAACCAGTGAAAACACAAGCAGTAGCGTTTGATAAAAAATAACCTACTACATCTCGTGGTATTCGACAATATGAATATATTCTTAAATTCATGGTTATTTTCAAAAACTTTATGTTGCTTCAGTGTTTTACGAAGACTATCCCCGACCCTATCCCCATGCATTTTTTTGCAAAAAGACAGAAAGTTTCAAAAACGTCCCTACATCTAGTTCGTCTTTATTTTGATTTTGGTCAGCCGTGGCAGCATTTCTTTCACCCTATAATGTGGCGTCGCATTCATGCTATGATTCTTTTATACATGGCCTGTGAATCAAAGGGATAAGTCATCATCATGCATCATAGACAAACGAAAATTCTGGCAACGCTTGGCCCAGCATCGAATACAAAGACGCAGATTGCGGCCTTGTTCGCAGCGGGTGTGGATGCTTTTCGCATTAATTTTAGCCATGGAAGTCATGAAGACCATGCGAAGCTGGTGGAGTTGATCCGCGCACTTGAGACGAAACAAAATCGCCCGATTGCGATTGTTGCCGATATGCAAGGGCCGAAGCTGCGCATCGGTACGTTTAAAGACGGCGCGGTGATGATGGAGCGCGGGATGCACATTACGTTTGATTCGAATCCTGAGCCCGGCGATGAGAGCCGCGTGTATCTGCCACACCCCGAAGTGATGAAAGCGCTGGAGATTAACGGGCTGTTCTTTTTAGATGACGGCAAGGTGCGGTGCCGAATCCGTAAGAAAGGTAAGAACAAACACGGGCCGTTTGTTGTGGCGGAGATTCGCGCAGGCGGGAAGCTTTCGAATAAGAAGGGCCTTAACGTGCCGGGGGCGTATCTGGAAATTCCTGCGCTTACTGATAAGGACAAGAAAGACATTAAAGCAGCTTTGGGGATGGGCGTGGATTGGATTGCACAAAGTTTCGTGCAGACCGCGGATGATGTGAAAGAAGCACGCAAGCTTATTAAAGGGCGCGCGGCTTTGATGGCGAAGCTGGAAAAGCCGGCGGCGATTGCGAATCTGGAAGATATTGTTGCTCTGGCCGATGGGGTGATGCTGGCGCGCGGGGATTTGGGCGTGGAGATTCCACCCGAAGATGTGCCCTCAGTACAAAAGCGCGTGGTGCGTTATGTGCGTAGTGTCGGCAAGCCAATGGTTGTGGCCACGCAGATGTTAGAATCGATGATTACGTCCTCACGTCCGACGCGCGCGGAGGCTTCGGATGTGGCGACGGCTGTTTATGATGGGACGGATGCGGTGATGCTCTCTGCGGAGACTGCGGCAGGCGAGCATCCGATTCGTTCGGTTGATATGATGAACAAGATTTGCGCACGCACCGAAGAGGATGAAATTTACGACCAGTTCATGGAGGATACGCATCCGGGAACGGTGAATGACCCATCAGATGCGATTGCCACGGCGGCGGGCTATGTGGCGCAGGATATTGAGGCCAGCGCAATTGTGACCTATACGATGTCGGGCTCGACGGCTCTGCGGATGGCGCGGCAGCGGCCCAACGTGCCGATTCTGTGTTTGACACCAAATCTAGATGTGGCGCGCAGGCTGAGCCTTGTTTACGGGGTACACAGCGTTCACACACCCGAAATTCAGGGTGATTTCAGCGGGCCTGTACCGCATGCCTGTGAGGTTTTGATGCAGGAAAAGCTGGCGAAGAAAAAGCAACGATTCGTGATGACTGCAGGCGTTCCTTTCGGTGTTTCGGGCACGACGAATATTTTGAGAATTGCGGAAGTGGAATAATTTTTAAGGCTTTAGTGGGCTTTTTAGGATGTCGTTGTTATAGCCATAATCTCTTATTGCAAGGTTCGTATCACCTTGCGGCGTGACAACAGTAATAAGATCGGGGCCTGATTTATCTATGATGGATACCGTTTTATTACCTGTTCCAGTTAGTTCCCAATTTTCATTTCTTTCATCAAATACTAAATCGGGAGGCAAGGTGACTTCAGTCTTTTGATTTGAAGTATCTGTTAAAGATAGCAAGTAATTACCATCATCTAATTTTCTCAGCTCTGCATTCTGAACTTCAAAGTCTACGGCAATATAATCCCCCCGCGTACCCAGCCATATATTGTCCCTCATTTCATCTTTCTGGAATAGACCGCCCTCTACAAGCCTGCCATCTTTTGTAAAAGCACTTACTGGCGGCGCTCCGCCGGTTACATTGATACCTTCGTCAGGTCGCCAGTAATAACCCACGAATTTATATCTGTCACCAAGGTAGTCTTCTGGATGTAAATGGGGAGTACGAAGCGCTTCATCGGACCCTATCCGTTTTGTGTCAATTTCTCCAAAGCTGTGCTTTTGGCTTCAATTACCATCATCATCACGCAAAGCGAAATGAAAGCTGGCAGATGATCCGTCAGTGTGGATGGAATCGACAAAGGCAGCGACCAATTTGTAACCATTTTTTTGAATGGCTGATGTGTCTTGTGCGTTATCATATTCGCTTGGCTCGATAGCCTGAAAACCATCTGCCAAAACAGCTCTGTGCAATTCTTCAGCCGTGAAAATACGCATATTGTTTCCAGCCAACGCTCCTGGTGCGGCCATGGTCAAAAATAATCGACCATCATCCTGCTGGTAAAAAGGATTACCCAAACTGCCGGCAGCATATCCGTAGCAATTAAAATAATATTTGTAGTGGTTATAAAACGATACAGGATTCGTAAAATCGTGGCGTTTATCAGGCAAGGTTAAGAAAAAAGCCTGAACTTGATCCGTAGTCGGATGATCCAGAAGTGTTTTATCTGGTGCATCCTGATCAGCCATTTTGACTAATCAACGCTGGCGACGATTGTTGTGCTTTGTGTGGTATGGAGCCACCAGGCCTGACGGTTGATAGAGAAGATCGGCTTATAGCGGCCTTGGGATTCACCGTCGACAAGGTTCTTATTTTGATTGTCTAAAATATATGCGCCTTCGTCGGTGTAGGCGACGAGAACGGCGTGAGGGATATTCTTTACAGTGTCCTGAACAATCGCGACGCGCAGGCGTTCTTCCGGGAAACCAAGGCTGCGCAAGGCTACATATTTGGCTATGGCGAAATCTTCGCAGTCACCACCGCGGGTGAAGAATTCAACCGGCGTAGCCCAGTAATCACTTTTACCCCAGTTATTGTTGTCCAGAATATAACGCTTTTCGTTCATCAATTGATTCACGCCGTGCGCCATTTGTTTCATGGAGCGGCCTTGGAATTGATCAATTTTTGCTTGCCACTCATTCATCATTGCGGCGTTTTGCGGATCTTTAAGCTCACGCTCAAAGCGTTTGAACATGCCCGTCCATTTTGTGAAGGCTTTGAGGTCGCGGTCGCGTTTTTCTGCTGTGCCCAGCAGCGCTGGATAATGGCTGACTTTTGAGAATTCCTGAGTCGCACTGACCATTGTGACTTGTGCTTGTGGTGCCTGAAGTACATCAGCGCGGGCTTTTTTGCCGGAGAGCTGAGTCAGCGATACGCTAAAGAGTGCAAAGGCCATCAGAGTGCGCAGAACGAATTGACGTCCGAGAATGAAGTTCAGCTGCTTTTGTGAAATCTTGTCTTGTTCGACGAAAACCTGGCCCAAAGGTTTTTGGGTTTGGCGGTGCGTTTTCAGGGCATAGCGTAGCTCACGCTCGGAAATGATGCCTTTCATAACCAGCATCTCACCCAGTCTGTTACGGCTGAGTGTGGTTGTAATACGTCTTAAAATCCCACTTTTTGGATGAGTCTGGCTCACTTAACTATCCTTCTGGCTGTCCCTTTTACACGAAACTCTTTTTATTTCTCCCCCTATTAAACAGGACAAAGATTGACGAATTCCTAACAAAAGGGCATAAAATGCAAAAAATTAACGTTTTCCGCTGTTTTTTTGGAAAATTTAGGGATTTCGGCACTTATGGACGCGTTTACGGACAAGACAGAACGATTTGATCATTTATTAAAAAATATGGAAGGCACCCCTGTCTTGGTGGTGGGCGACATTATGCTGGACCGCTTTATTTACGGCTCGGTTGATCGTATTTCTCCCGAAAGCCCGGTGCCGATTTTATCCGTCAATCGCGAAGATGCAATGCTTGGCGGGGCGGGGAATGCGTTGTCTAACCTTGTGGGGTTAAATGTGAAGCCATATGCGCTTTGCATTGTTGGGCAGGATAAAGAAGCGGATCTTATCAAAGAGCAGGCAAAAGCATTAGATGTCGATACTGAGGGTCTCATTGTTGATCAGACCCGTCCGACGACCATCAAAGCGCGTTATCTGTGTGGGCATCAACAATTGCTGCGTACGGATTTTGAGAAAAAAGGCCCAATCAGAGATGCGGTGGCGGATGCGGTGATTGCAAAAGCCAAGGATCTTTTACCCAAAGTTAAGGCCGTTATTCTTTCGGATTACGGTAAGGGAATGCTGCGCCGTGATGTGATTGCAGCGATCATTGATGCGGCCAAATCGCGAAATGTTCCCGTGATCGTCGACCCGAAGGGACAAGACTTTTCCATTTATAAAGGCGCGCGCGCCATTACGCCGAACCGCAAGGAGTTGAGCGAGGCGACGAAGGGTGCGCCCGTTAGTACAGACGCAGATGTCGAAACAGCAGCGAATTCTGTCATTCAGGATTGCGGCGTGGACGCCGTGATTGCGACCCGCTCTTCGGACGGGATGAGCGTTGTGGAAAAGGGTGCCAAGCCTTTGCACTTGCGCAGCGCGGATATTGAAGTTTTCGATGTTTCGGGTGCGGGCGATACGGTGATTGCAACTGTGGCGGCTACTTTAGCAGCTGGCGGAAGCCTGCAGGAAGCCGCAGCCCTGGCGAATCTCGCTGGATCGATTGTTGTTACCAAGGTTGGGACTGCGCCGATCCGCGCGGATGAGCTGAGTGAAGCTTTGCACAGTGATTTTGGTGATGTTTTGATTCATCATTACGCCAAGGCGAAAACGATTCTGCGTCAGGCGGAATGCCTGGGGTGGGATGAAGCGGCAGAGCAGATCAAGCGATGGAAGGCGCGTGGGCTTAAGACCGGGTTCACCAATGGGTGTTTTGATGTTTTGCATGCCGGGCATGTGAATTACCTCAATCAGGCGCGCGAGCATTGCGACCGGCTTATTGTGGGGGTGAATTCCGATTCTTCCGTTCGCATTCTGAAAGGTCCCGAACGCCCGGTGCATGACGAAGCGGCGCGCGCGGATGTTTTAGGGGCGCTTAGCTCCGTGGATATGGTTGTTTTGTTTGGGGCAGAAAAAAAAGGCGATGATAATACAGCAATTGCACTTTTAGAGTCGCTAAAGCCTGATATCTATTTTAAGGGCGGTGATTATACCGTTGATCAGATTCCTGAAGCGCCGACCGTTCTTGCCTATGGCGGGAAGGTTGATGTCATGTCGATTTACGAAGGGCATTCTACGACAGGATCCATTACCAAGATCAAGGCCGGCGAAGCCGCTTGACCCCATTATCTAGTGTTTGTTGATAACCCTGATACAGGATATTGACTTTTCAGCTCTCTTAATTGAGAATGATTATCAATAACAATCACAAAAGGATTTCATCATGATATTGTCTGACTTTTTGACTCTCGAAGTTTATTTTTCCGGTGAAGAGGCGGCGTGTTTTTTCGAAGATGCCTCGAAAAAATACGGCGCTAAGCCATTACAAGCCTGCATTGAGGCGGGGGATTTGATATGCAGGGCTGTGCGCATGGGACCGGATGCCGGGCGTTTAGTTGTATGGCTATCAGATAAAGGCCGGACGAAAGCCGCCAGCCATTAAAGGCCTTCTTATAACTCCCCTCTATACGCATCCTTGAAGACTTGGTAGACTTATTGCCAGATATTAGGTCAGACCCTAGCAGCTTTAAGGATATCACATGCGCTTTAAACCTACTTTTACTCTCATTCTTATTAGTTTAGTTACGCTGAGCCTTGGGGCTTGCCGGGCAATTATGGATCCGACATTCATGCCGGCAGGTTATAGATATCATCAAGAAGACTATAAGGCCCCTCCAGGGCCTCGTACGACGCCTGAGCCCACAGAAGATGCGAACGAAGAAGGCACAAGGTATAACCCATGAAGCGTATTACCCTGATATCACTGGCATGCGCTGCCATTATGCCATCTGCAGCTTGCACTCACGCGATTTTGGGCGGCGCGGCTTATACGGTCAGTGAAATCATGAACAGGGAAGATATTAATCTGGCGGCCAAGCATTATGCGGTTGCGGATTATCTGATCCAGCAGGCCAGTACATTTATCAAGCGCGGAGATCTGATTGTCGCGGAGCCTTTGACCGATATTCAAACGCCAGAGATGGGTACGACGATTGCGAAGCTCATTCCTGAACAAATCGGGGTACGGCTCTCGCAACTTGGATACCGGATTGATTTGGGTGCAGTGACAACAACGCCCGACACAAATTATCTTCGTCCCAGCCTGACGAATGGCGAGGAAGCAGAATTTGTGTTAACAGGGCATTATTTGCGCCGACGTAAGGCTTTGGATGTTAAAGTTCGGATTGTAGATATCCGCAAAGGCACGATCGTGGCAGCTTTTGATTATACAATCCCCAATGACCAGCAAATCCGTGATTTATCAGAGCCTCAAGCCAAGATCATGAAAGTGACGCCGCAGCAATAATCAGCGCGCAATTAAGACATGATAGAAGTGGCGCTCATCCGATGTGCCGTTTGCGCTGTTGGTGTCAACGGCGCAGGTTACACACGCTTGGAGAGCGGGGCGCGGGGCGGAGGTGTTGGGGTCGTGGACAAAGCTGGGGCTTGTTTCGTTCATCGTGTTGATGGTGGTGTAGAATTGGCGGGTGTCATCAAAGCGGCCTAAAGCGCCGATATTAACGCAATTTCCGGGGTCGCTTCCTGAGGCGCCGCTTGAACCATCGTCTAAGACTGTTCCTGTTTGTCCGTTGATTTCATTGATTTTATCGCAGAAGGCTTGTGTCACGTGCGGAAGCACAGCGACTAATTCTGCGCGATCTGCACGGCCAACGCCGGGAATATGCGTGCCGGCATAGAACTCCCACGCGCTCCCGTCATTGATGTCTTCGGGGGGGGCGCGGTAATTTGCGCCGCCGCCATCGCGCGAGAAGACCTGATCCGTAGGGTCTGTATCAGTGGGTAAATCGCCGTAATCAGCATTGGCACTGGGATGTGCGAAGCGGATGTCGGATTCGCTCTTGCCGTCCTGCAGGATAAAGGTTACTGCGCGTTCTAGTTCAGAGGCGTATCGCTGGACTTCGGTAGCACGGATGAGCAGTGTTTCATCGTTGATATTGGCGCCGTCAGGTTGTGAGCTTGACTGGATCGCTACGGTTAGAGCGCCGATCAGCACGATGGCTATCAGGATCATAAATAATATATTACCGCGCTCTCTTTGTCTGGGCTTATCTTTTTGAGAGTTGGTGAAAGACTGCATGCTGAGGATTTGCATTACTTATTGTTAGGTGCAATCGGCATGCATTCTTCGAAATAAGAACATGCTGCCATGGCCTGGGGGCGTGTGAAGCCAACAAGGCGTCCGCGGAAGAGCCAGCCATCCTGCGTTTTAAGTGGTGCAATCACTGGGTTGGCTTTGCTGTAGTAATCAGGCAGCGCCTGAAGGCTGCTGATCAACATTTGATCAGTCTTGGCGCGACTTGTGAATGCACCAACTTGAATGGCCCATTCTTTATTTTCATGTCTGCTGCGGGTTAGCGGTGCATCAGGCTGTGTTTTCAAAGAGGCCTTGATCAGATGAGGCGGCGGTGAGATTTCCCGGCCCGTATGTGCAGCCATTGCCAGCATGCCTGTTTCAATACGGCGAATCTTATCAAGATCGTAGTCCCCTTCCCCAATCAGCTGACCCATTGCGGCCAGTCGAGCATCTGAAGATTCTGGTTTGTTTGCTCCAGAGGACTGGCCATCATTATCACGCAAGGCGGCCATGGCCGTCAGAATTCCAGGTTTGCGCGGGGGTAGCGGTACTTTTGCTGCGGCAACGCGGATTTCGTTGACCTTGCCAAAGCCTTTGTCAAGCAGGCTGGCCATATGGTCGTTACGGGTTTGGGCGCTGCGACCGCCAAAGACAACACCGATCAGCCGGCGGTTGTTGCGCACAGCCGAAGCCACGAGGTTAAAACCAGAGGCTGCGATGTAGCCGGTTTTCATACCATCCATTCCCTTGTATGTGTTCATCAAGCGGTTGTGATTGCGGTATGTTTGGCCTTGATAAGTAAAGTTTTTGGCTGAAAAATAGCGATAATACTCAGGGTACACGTTAATGATATACTGCGCCATGAGGGCCATGTCTCGAGCGGTTGTGATCTGTTTGGGGTCATGCAAACCGGATGCATTACGAAACGTAGTGTTTCTCATTCCCATGTCGCGCGCTTTGCGGGTCATCATGCGCGCAAAATTGGCTTCAGTTCCTCCAATGTGGTCACCCACAGCAGCAGCCACATCATTCGCAGACTTTGTCACCAGCGCGTAGATAGCATCCTTAACTTTGATCGTTTCTCCGGGCTTTAAACCGATTTTACTGGGCACCATGCTGGCCGCGTGGCTCGTCATTTTAATGCGGGTGTTAAGATCAATTTCATTGTTTTCTATGGCCTCAAAGACCATCAGCAACGTCATGGCCTTGGTCAACGACGCGGGGTGCAGGCTTTTGTCGGCATAACGTTCGTGCAGGACGACGCCTGTATCTGAATCAATGATGATGGATGCATATCTATCGTTGCCCTTAGCCTGGGCGGGGCTCGTTGAGACTGCACAAATCAGAGCAAGAGCCCCTACAACAACGAACGTTGCCTTTAATGAGTAAATATGTGGGGCCTTAATAAGTTTTGCTAACAGTTTCATAAGATCGCGTGCCGAGTAAGGAATTATTATGATGACCAAGGTTGTATTTTTGAAACAATTATTTAACCTCATATCAAGTTACACCAAAATCATATAAAAATCTTTAATTTTTGTCCAGAAAACCACAAAGTTTTTAACAACTGCACGCATCAGCAATTTAAACGGATATTAAGTTTTGTGCGGCGCACAAAAATAAAGGTTGACAAAATAGTCCTGCGGACCTAAATTAAGAAAATGTTGCGGTGCAATATGATGTTTTTGAATTTATATTTTGCATTGCCTTGTTGATGCGTTTGCAAAGCTCGTGTAATAATCGGGATCGTCATTACTGCGCTCCCACACATTAAAAAGGATTTTAAAATGGCTCAAACGTCAAATCGGTCTGAAAACGTCGTTCCTATGAAACCGTCTGCTAAAAAAGCTGCTTCCAAGGCTAAGACGAAGAAAAAAACTGCTTCAGTTTCCAAAGCTAAGCCCTCGAAGAAAGCTGGAGCAAAGACGGTTGCTTCTAAAAAAGCGAGCAAAGCTAAAGCGTCAACCAAGGCAAAAAGTGTTAAGAAAACCGCAAGTAAGAAAACTACAGCGAAGAAAGCCGTACCTAAAAAAGTTGCTGCTTTTTCAAGTTATCCGCTTAATGCAACACTACAACCCACGACACAAGACATGGAGAAAATCATGACACAGAGTAAGAACCAGTTCGATCAGTATACGAAAGAAGCATCTGCAGCGAGCAAAGATAGCGTTGATGCGTTTGTAAAATCAGGAACCATCTTTGCCAAAGGCATGGAAACAATCATCCGTGAAAGCATTGAGTTCGCGCAGGCTGCGGCTGAAAAGCAAGCTCAGTTTGCAAAAGACGCAATGAGCGCGAAAACTATTAACGAATTTTCTGAAATCCAGAATAAAATTGCTCAAGCAAACTTTGATGATTTCATGTCCAGCGCGACAAAAATTACAGAGCTTGGGACAAAGGTTTTGAGCGAAGCCATTGAGCCTATCAACAACCAGATGACAAAAGTTGTTCAAAAAGCGACTGATGCAGTTGCGGCTGAATAACATTTTACATTATTACGTTTTCCCCTAAAGCCCCGAATTCTTGATGGATTTGGGGCTTTTTCTATGCAGGCTTAGTCTGCGGGGCAGTCTTTTTGGTTTTCCCAGGACTGGAACATTTTGAGCGCTTTTTCCCAGGCCATTTGTTCATATTTTGGGGCGGCGGTTTTTGCGCGTTCATGGATTTGACCAATATCTTCATGCGAAAGACCGTAATACACTTGTTCAATTCCGACGCTTTCGATGAGGGCCTGGCCAATTTTGGTGGGCTGGCTTGAGCAATAGAGAACACAACCTCGAAGGCTTGTTTGCCCAAGCTTTTCGGCGGCGCGGCGGATCGCCATGACTTCAGCATGTGCCGTAGGGTCGACGCGTGATGTGATGCCGTTGACGCCCTCACCGAGTACTTTGCCCTCTTTGCTTGCGATGACAGCACCAAAGGGGCCGCCTTTTTTATTGGCAACGTTCTGGGCGGCGATCTCTATGGCCCTGTCCATAAGCTCTTCGGTCGAAAACAGCGTGCGGTATTCTTCTATACCTATCGGTTTTGTGTTGATGCCGCGCTTTTTCAGCGTGCGTTCTATGGTCTGGATCAGGCGGTCGGGATTGATCGGTTTCTGAAGAACTCTTTGTACGCCTAAAGCGTTGGCTTCGATGAGAATATCGCTGGAATCATCGCCTGTGACGATGACGACGGGGATGTTGATGCCTTTGGATACAAGATATTTCACAAATTCAAACCCGCCTTTGGGCGCCATATTAATATCGACGAGGGCCAGGTCAACCTTATCGCTTTCAACGATTTCAATGGCCTGCCCACCATCAACAGCATGCAATGTGTTGAGCCCTTGCGTTTTAAGAATGCTGGCCATCATTTCGCGGCTGACGTCGTTGTCTTCGGCGATCAGGATATTGATGAAAGGCGTGTCGTTCATGCTTCCTATTAAAGCATAAATTCATGAAAACGGGGGCAGAAAAATACAGTGCTTTGTGTATAATACAAATATGAATGCAGTTTATTCTTCATCGTTGAGATTGTCACAAAAAGGGTCCGCGCTGTTTATTGTTCTTATTGCGACTGCACTTTTTGGGGCGCTGAGCTTTGCTGTGGCGAATATGATGCGCAATGATGGCGGCATTAAGCTTTCGGATGAAAAGGCGGGGCTTTATGCCGATGATATTCTGGATTATGGTCGTACCGTGCGCCAAGCCGTGCAGCACATGCGAATTTCCAATGGCTGTGAAGATACGGATATTAGCTTTCAAAATGACGTGGTGAGCGGATATACCAACGGATCCAATGCGAATTGCCAAGTTTTTAATCCCGATGGTGGTGGGATGAGCTGGGTGTCGCCTGCTGCGGATTATAATGATGGGAGTGAATGGGTTTTCGCCGGAACCAATATTGTAGATGGCGTGGGAACCACCGCGCCTGATTTAATTGTTATGCTGCCCAACATCAATACTTCTGTTTGCGATCGTATCAATAACGTGTCGGGCATAACCAATACCGGAACGGATAATGCCGTCGATTTTACCAAGTTTGCAGGAAGTTATGCGTCAACCCAGACTATCGACTTTGCTGATCAGAAAATGTTCGGTTGCGTAAACTATGTAAGCTCAGGTGATAATTTCTTTTTTTACCAGGTTCTCATACCGCGCTAAGATTATTGCTGCGGATCACGCTCGCTCTTCTTCCGGGCTTTCTTTTTTAGCGGAAGAGTCCTCATCTGCATTGTCCGGCAGGTCTTCGTATTTAAAGGTTAGCTTGTCCTTTTTATCCAGATCGACAACAACAAGGCCGCCTTTTTCCAGTTTACCAAAGAGGATTTCTTCGGCGAGCGGGCGTTTGACCTGTTCTTGAATGACGCGGCCCAGGGGGCGCGCACCCATGGAGGGGTCATAGCCTTCTTTGGCGAGGTGTTTGCGGGCTTTTGCGGTGAGCTCGATCTGGACATTTTTGTCCGCGAGCTGGCCTTCAAGCTGGGCGACGAATTTGTCGACGACCTTTTCAACCGTTTCGGGTTTGAGATTCTGGAACGGCACGATGGCGTCAAGGCGGTTTCTGAATTCGGGCGCGAAGGTTTTGGTGATGGCTTCGTTATCCGCATAGCCCTCGCCGCTATCGCCGACTTCGCGATTAAACCCGATCGGGGTTTTAGCGATTTCGGATGCGCCTGCGTTCGTGGTCATGATTAAAATCACATTGCGGAAGTCGATGGTTTTGCCGTTATTGTCGGTGAGCTTGCCGTAGTCCATGACCTGCAACAGGATGTTGAACAGATCAGGGTGGGCCTTTTCAATTTCGTCGAGCAGTAGCACACAGTGCGGGTGCTGGTCGATTTTGTCGGTCATCAAACCGCCCTGCTCAAAGCCGACATAGCCCGGCGGGGTCCCGATCAGACGGGAGACGGAATGGCGTTCCATATATTCGGACATATCAAAACGGATGAGCTCTATGCCCATGGTTTTTGCGAGCTGGCGCGCGACTTCGGTTTTGCCCACGCCGGTCGGGCCGGAGAAGAGATAAGAGCCGATGGGTTTTTCGGCGTCGCGCAGCCCGGCGCGGGCCATTTTGATGGAATCCCCCAGCACATCAATGGCTTTATCCTGATCATAGACCATGGTTTTCAAATCACGCTCAAGGTTTTGCAGCGCGGCTTTGTCGTCTTTGGTCATGCTGGCCGCAGGGATTCGGGCGATGGCGGCGACGACCCCTTCGATATCGGCTTCGTCGATCGTCTTCTTGCGTTTGTCTTCGGGGACCAGCATCTGCGCCGCGCCGACTTCGTCGATGATGTCGATGGCTTTGTCGGGGAGTTTGCGATCGCCCATATATTTGTCGGACAGGCGCACAGCCGCCTCTATGGCTTTGTCGGTATATTCAACGCCGTGATATTCGGAATAATGCGGACGCAGGCCTTTGAGGATTGCGATCGCGTCGTCGATAGTTGGCTCATAGACATCGATTTTCTGGAAGCGGCGGACAAGCGCGCGGTCTTTTTCGAACTGGGTGCGGTATTCCTTGTAGGTCGTGGAGCCCATGCAGCGCAGCGTGCCATTGGATAAAGAGGGTTTTAGCAGGTTGGAGGCGTCCATCGCGCCCCCGGACGTTGCGCCCGCGCCGATAACGGTGTGGATTTCATCGATGAAAAGGATTGAGCCATCAATGCCTTCGAGTTCTTTGAGCACAGCTTTGAGGCGTTCTTCGAAATCGCCGCGGTAACGGGTTCCCGCCAGCAGGCTGCCCATATCGAGGGAGAAGATTGTGGCATCGTGCAGCACTTCGGGCACGTCTTGTTTGACAATACGAAGAGCCAGACCTTCGGCGATGGCGGTTTTCCCTACGCCCGGGTCACCCACGAATAGCGGGTTGTTTTTAGAACGGCGGCATAGGACCTGCACTGCGCGCTCTAACTCTTTGTCGCGGCCGATGAGCGGGTCGATTTTGCCCTTTTTGGCTTTTTCATTCAGATTGACGCAATAGGCATCGAGCGCCTCGGCGCCTTGTTTGACATCCTTTTCATTGGCCTCTTCTACGCCGCGCGGGGTTTTGGAAGAATCACCCTGCGTGGGGACCTTGGCGATGCCGTGTGAGATGTAATTCACCGCATCGAAGCGGGTCATATCCTGTTCCTGGAGGAAATAAACAGCGTGGCTTTCACGCTCAGAAAACAGGGCGACCAAGACGTTGGCGCCTGTAACTTCTTCGCGGCCCGAGGATTGTACATGGATGGCCGCGCGTTGGAGGACGCGTTGGAATGCGGTCGTCGGCTTGGCTTCCTCGGCGTCGGTGTTGATGAGATAGTTTAGCTCGTTGCTGATATAGGTTGCCAGTTGATCGCGCAAATCATCAAGCGAAATCCCGCAAGAGCGCAGCACGGCCATTGCGTCCTGATCTTCGGTCAGAGCGTAGAGCAAATGCTCCAGCGTTGCGTATTCATGGTGGTAATCCTGCGCAACAGCAAGAGCTTTATGGAGGGTTTGTTCGAGGTTTCTTGAGAGCATAATAGTATATTAGTCCATTAGTGAATTAATAAGTTGGCGGGTCAGCCTTTCCAATTCTTAGCTAAGCCGTACAGCATCTTTGTTATTTCGTCATATTCATTGTACCATTTTTGAAAGTCTGTTTCTTTAATATAATCCAGATCTTTGCAGAATTTTAGCCAAAGCTTCATTTCTTCACTTGAACCAGCTGCGATTGTTAGAAACCTTTTAAATTCCGCAGCGGATTTATGATGTTTTGCGAAACCTTCCGTAATGTTTGCACAAATACCCTTGCTTGCGCGGCGCATTTGGCTGGCCAAGGCAAATTTTTCGTAGTCTGGAAAATCAAGTGTGACTTTGTGAATTTCAAGGGCAACCACATAAGACCTATTAAAAAGGTCCAGATCCTCGACAGTCCTAATAATGCTCATCTTATTCACTAACTGACTAATGCACTAACGCACTCAATCACTCTTTTTCCATCGTACACTGCAATGGTTGTTCATTGGCGCGGGCGAAGTCCATGACTTGCGCGACCTTGGTTTCCGCGATTTCGTATGTGAAGACGCCGCATAGGCCCACGCCGCGGCGGTGGACATGCATCATGATGTCGGTGGCTTCCTGACGATTTTTGCCGAAAAAGCGTTCCACCACATGCACGACGAATTCCATAGGGGTGTAGTCATCGTTCAATAACAATACCTTATACATTGCGGGCTTTTTGGTTTTGGGGCGGGTTTTGAGGAGAAGGCCGGCTTCGTCGTGCTCGGCATCGGCATTATCTCCACCATCGCCGGGTATTGATGCGTCGTCATAAGGATTTTCATCCTCCAGACGCTCAGGATTATATGTTTCAGGTCTTTTTATCATCGCCTTAAAAATTACCGCTTTGTCCCTATGATTGTGAGGTTATACGAGTAATTTAAACTGTTTTGCCAATACTTCAATGATAACAGAAATATGTGTATGCGAAAAATCTTTTTTGGGTCTGTTTGTCCTATTAGTATAGGCCTCCGGTCCCTGTTGTGGCTTCGACGGCGGGGGCGGATGGCTGTTCTTGGATTTTGAATGACGGCATGAGCGAAATGCCGTTTCCATCGAGAATATAGATGTCTTCGGTGGGCTCGCTGCCCACGAGGAAGGATTCCCAGATAACTTTTTCATCGCCGGGGGCTGCGCGCGCGCCTGTCTCAGCGTTGATTTGCACGTTGCGGATGCCGGGCGGCACACGAAACGGGAGGAGCGGTTCGTCTTTTAGCGCTTCTTCCATGAAGTCTTTGAAGATCGGCACGGCCACGGATGATCCGGTTTCGCGCTTGCCCAATGATCTTGGATCGTCAAAACCGGCGAACACGCCGACAACCAAGTCAGGAGAAAAACCAATAAACCATGTGTCTTTGGATTCGTTGGTGGTTCCGGTTTTGCCGGCCAACGGGCGGTTTAAGGATTTTATGCGCACGCCTGTTCCTCTTTGTACCACGCCATCGAGGATTGAAACCATTTGATAGGCATTGCGCGGGTCGGCAATTTGCGGGCGTTCATCGGGGAGGTCCGGTGTTTCTTGTTTTTTCCAGCGCATAAGAGGACCGCAGTTTTTACACTCGCGCGCATCATGGCGCAGGATGGTTTTTCCGCGGCGGTCCTGTATACGGTCGACCATTGTTGGGATGACCTCTTTACCACCGTTCACCAGCATGGCGTATGCAGCGCTGAGCTTTAGCAGCGTGGTTTCACCCGCGCCCAAGGCATTGGCCAGATGCGGCGGCATGTCTTTGGTGATGCCAAAACGCTGCGCCACCTCGCTGACTTTCTCCATACCGAGATAATCGGCGAGGCGCACGGTCATCAGGTTTTTGGATTTTTCAACGCCGACGCGGATGGGCGTGGGGCCGTAATATTCGCCGGAATAGTTTGTCGGGCTCCAGAAATTGCCGGGGCGGTCTTCGATGACGAAAGGCGCGTCAAGCACCAGTGTTGCGGGCGTAAAGCCGTTTTCGAGTGCGGCGAGATAGACAAAGGGCTTAAAGGCCGAACCCGGCTGGCGCTCGGCCTGGGTGGCACGGTTGAATTGTTCAAACACGCCGTATTTCCAGCCGCCCTGCATCGCCAGCACGCGGCCTGTATGCGGGTCGAGGGCGACAATCGCGCCCTGTATATCGGGGATTTGGCGCAGGGCGTAGTTCTTGTCTTTGCCCCCCTTGGCTTCGACCATGACGACATCGCCGCGCTTTAACACTTGCGAGGCGGCGGTGATTTCGGGGCCCTGGGCGTAACCTTCGTTGAGATATTTTCTGGCCCATTTCATGTCGTCTAGAACGATAAGCCCTTCCGTACCGTCTTCGAGGTTAATGCGCGCCGCAGCAGCGTTTGCTTCGGCGACAACAGCCAAAGACCATTCGGGCAGCAAGCCTTGTGGCGCTTCGAGTTTTTGTAATTTATCCTGCCAGTCCTGCATGTTCTGGAAGGTGGTGATAGGGCCGCGATAACCGTGGCGCTGGTCATAGGCCTGTAGCCCTGCGCGCAGAGATTTTACAGCAATGGCTTGCAGCTTGGGATCAAGAGTGGAGCGTACGGCCAAACCGCCGCCATACAGGCTTTCATCGCCGTAATTTGCAGCGAGGTCGCGGCGGATTTCTTCCTCGAAATATGGCGCTGCGACGATGTTTTCCTGGTCGCGCTCTATGACTTCGAGCGGGGAGATGCGGGCCAGCTCGGCCTGACCTTGCGTAATATAGCCGTCTTCGGCCATGCGGCCAATGACCCAGTTGCGGCGCTCAATCGCGGCGTCGCGTTTACGGATCGGGTGGTAGTTGTTAGGCGCTTTGGGCAAAGCGGCAAGGTAGGCTGCCTCGGCGATGCTCAACTCGTCCAGGGATTTGTTGAAATACTGCAAAGAGGCCGCAGCCACACCATAGGCGCGGTAGCCCAGGAAAATCTCATTGAGGTAGAGCTCCAGCAGGCGATCTTTGCTCATGGCTTTTTCCATCCGGTATGAGAGAATCGCTTCCTTGAGCTTGCGTTCATAGGAGCGTTCATTGGTCAGCAGGAAGTTTTTGGCGACCTGCTGGGTTATCGTAGACGCCCCGATCAGGCGTTTGCCCGTTCCTGCGTTTTTAATGTTGGTCAGTGCGGCGCGGGCGATGGCGAAGAGGTCGACACCGGGATGGGTGTAGAAGTTTTGGTCCTCGGCGGCGATGAAGGCATGTTTAACAAGATCGGGAATGGATTCGATCGGCATGAAAACTCTTTTTTCCTGCGCGAATTCGGCCATCAGGCGGCCATCACCGGCATAAAGCCGTGTTACAATCGGCGGTTCATAATCTTTGAGCTGTTTATAATCGGGAAGGTCGGAGCCGTAGTAGTTGATAACAACGCCAAGGCCGATGGCTGCGGCAACCACTGCGATAAAGCCCAGAGAGAATAAGCCTAAAAATCCGTACCAGAGGTATTTCATATCCTAATTCCCAATAGCCTCACGCAACGCGGCGCGTGATTGGGCCGTCGGCGCGGCCGTGGATAAATTGTTCTACGTATTCGTTGCCTGATTTATCAAGCTCGCCCACCGGGCCAGTCCAGATAATTGAGCCTTCGTGGATCATGGCAACATAATCGGCGATTTTACGCACGCTGCTCATATCATGAGTGATCGAGAGTGCGGTGGCACCCAGGCCTTTTACGGAGTCCACAATCAGGTGATTGATCACATCGGCCATAATAGGGTCGAGGCCCGTTGTGGGTTCGTCGAAGAAAATAATTTCGGGGCTGGTCGCCACCGCGCGGGCAAGGCCCACACGTTTTTGCATGCCCCCCGAAAGCTCTGCGGGGAATAGATTTGCAACTTCGGGCTTCAGGCCCACTGCGACGATTTTCTCCTGCGCAATTTCGCGGGCTTCCTTGCGGTCCACGTTTTGACCGTGGATAAGGCCAAAGGCCACGTTTTCCCAAACTTTGAGGGAATCAAACAGGGCTGCACTTTGAAACAGCATGCCGAATTTGTGCATCAGCTTGTCGCGCTCTTTGGGAGAGACATTCACGGTTTCCTGGTCATCAACCAAGATAGAGCCTGCATCCGGGTGTAAAATGCCCAGTATACATTTGAGCATCACGGATTTCCCCGTGCCGGAACCGCCGATCACGACCATCGATTTTCCTTCGGGTACGGACAGGCTTACGCCTTTGAGGACATGCTTGTCGCCAAAGGATTTTGACACATCTTTGAGTTCAAGTTTGATTTTTTCACTCATGAGAAAAAGACCTGCGTGAGGATGTAATTGAAGATTAAGATCAGGATGGAGGATGAGACGACTGCATTCGTGGTTGCTGCACCCACGCCTTGTGCGCCGCGCTGTGAATTGAAACCGTGATAGCAGCCCATGACAGCGACTATGAAGCCAAATACGCCGGCTTTTATGAGGCCGGAAATGACGTCCATAGCCTCCAGAACATCCCATGTCTGGGTCAAATATGTGCCAACAGAGAAGTCGAGGCTGTAGATTGCGACAACATAGCCGCCATAGACGCCTATAATGTCGCCAACAAACACAAGGATGGGCAACATCAATGTTCCGGCGATGATGCGCGGGGCGATGAGGTATTTGAACGGATTAACCGAAAGTGTGCTCAGGGCGTCGATTTGCTCTGTCACGCGCATTGTGCCGATTTCGGCGGCTATGGATGCACCAACGCGCCCAGCGACCATCAGCCCGGCCAGCACTGGCGCCAGTTCCCGCGTCACGGACAGCACCACTACGCCGGCAATCGCGCCTTCGGCATTGAAACGGGTAAAGCCCGTGTAACTTTGCAGGGCCAGCACCATTCCGGTGAACAGCGCCGTCATACCCACGACAGGGAGAGAATAATAGCCGATATCGAGAATCTGACGGATCAATTGTGACGGGAAGAATGGCGGGGTGAAGCAATGATAGACGCTTCGGCCTATAAATTCAGCCAATTGCCCGATCATTTGCAGGAATCTGAGAAGCGTTCTGCCTACGGTTTGGCAGGTATCAAGAGCGATATCGATGGGGCTTAGCCCCTCTTTTTGTGTCTTTTGCTTAGAAATGCCAGTCATTTACGATATGATTTTTGCCTGAAAATGTTTTAAGAGAAGAAGATAGAATAAAGAAAGCAAAGCGTCTAGCTATGAATCACCGAAAAAAAATTGCTCCTTCCGATCTTGTTCCCATGGATATGTTTACGGGAGATTTCCCGATTCAGATCGATATGGCGTATGCGCGGGATGATAATTTGTTATTCGGAGAGCGGATTTACAGGGAAGATGCGCGGTTATGGCTGCACCGCGATCTGGCGGAGGTTGTCTTGCGCGCGGCGCGCAGCATTCATGAACGCCATGGCTTTGGCTGTGTTTTGTATGACGGGCTGCGCACGGTGGATGCGCAAGACGCGATGCTGAAAACGGCGCGCGTGGGTGAAAACCCGCATTGGCTGGAGGAGCCGCGGCTTTTGTCGCCGCCGGGGGCGGGGGCGCATCCGCGCGCGATGGCGATTGATATGGCTTTGGTAGATGCGGATGGGGCTCTTGTTGATATGGGCACAGCGTTTGATTTTCTGGCCGAGCGGCCGGATGCCGCGCATAACGCTGCGCACCGTGAATATGCGCATAGCGAAGCTATCTTGCAAAACCGGGCGATTTTAACGGATGCGATGCATGGCTCGGCGCAAGGCGCAGGCAAACAACTGCTCGCTCTGCCGCAGGAATGGTGGGATTTCAGATTTCCTCCGTCCGTTTATGACGCATATGACTCGCTGTCTGACCATAATCTGCCACCTCAAATGACTCTGGTTTCAGCGAATAGTGATTCCCATACGGTGGATTTTGAGCCAGTGCATTTTGAGCGGCTCAAGCAAGAGGTCATAAACGCCGTGAATCGCTAGAGGCGTTATGACTCGTATCTGCGTTCGTAGCGATGGCCCAGCGCGGTGAGGATTTCATAGCCGATTGTGCCGGCGGCGTGGGCAAGATTATCGGCGCTTTGATGCGGGCCGATAACCTCAAGAGTATCACCCACAATCGCAAGGTCTTTTTCGGGGACAGCGCCGAGATCGACAATCACAAGATCCATGGAGACTCGCCCGCGTATAGGGCAGCGTATTCCTTTCCAATACAGCGCCCCTTTATTGGTCAAGCTGCGCAAAATGCCGTCTGCATATCCCATGGACACTATGGCCAGCTTTGTTTTTTTATTAAAACGAAACGTAGCGTTGTATCCGCATGCCTCGCCCTTTTGTGCCTCGCGGATTTGCAGAATTGGGGTTTCAAGCTTCACCACAGGCTGCATCGGATTGGGTTTATATGGCGTGGGGTTGAGACCGTATAATGCCATGCCGGGGCGCACCATATCCAGATGCCAATCCGCATTCTGATAAGTGCCAAATGAATTGCATATGGATTTTGGCAGGTCCGGCCAAGCCGACGCGGTTTTGAGGAACAGATTATATTGCTCCGCATTCTTGGGATGATCCGGTTCATCGGCGCAGGCGAAATGTGACATGATATAGAGGATATCCAATCCGGCGAACGCATCCGGGTCATTTGCCAGATCATGAATCGTTCCTGCATCAAAACCGAGACGGTTCATGCCCGTGTCGAGCTGGAGGATCGCAGCAAGTGGTCGTTCAGCCGCATGCGCTGCGGCTTTATAGGCGTTTAATTCACCCTCGTGGTTCAGAACGGGGGTTATGTTGGCTTCTTTATAGAGGTCAATATTTACCGGATCGCAGCCGTTCAAGGTTGCAATGGTGGGCTTTTCGCCCAGAATCACCCGCAATTCCAGGGCTTCGGGGAGAGTTGCCGTGAAAAATAGACGACACCCTTCTTCGTAAAGCCCCTGTGAGACAGGGCCAACGCCAAGGCCATAGGCGTTGGCCTTAACCACGCCGGAAACCGTGCAATTTGGCCCGACGCGCTCTTGTATAGCGCGGTAATTAGCGCTCACAGCTGCGATATTAATGGTTAAAGTCGTCATTTTTCACAGGGTAAAGCATTGAAAAAACTAAAATTCCATAATTTTTTTATCTTTTTAAGATTTTGTTAAGACTTTTTGAGCATACTACGTTGGTAAGAACGCAATACAAGCGATAAAAGCGAAATAGCGTTTGAAATTTTAACAACGGTAAGTGTGTAAAACAATTTTGTGTAACGAACCCATAAGGGAATGCGGGTTCATAAACTTTAAGAGGGTGTGAGATATGGCTATCGACGAACTTTACAGTGATCTTATTGGAACAGGAACAAATGCGCAGGCCTTGCGCGATGCTTTGTATGCAAATGGTGCAGACGAAGCCTTTAATGTGCAAACTCATATTATCAACGGGCAAACGATTGTGGCTCGCGTACGATCCGATTGGGAAAATACGATCGAGATCCAGAGCGTCGATGGCGATCCATACAATCCGGCTACTCATGACAGTTTCTTTGCCGCACCGAATGCTAATGCGTCAGACGGTAATCCCATTACCCGTGCATTCGTGGACAGGCCCACGCCCACGCCGGAACAAACCGTAGCTGTAAATGCGCCGGCGACTTCAGCCGATATTTCCAATGGCTCGGAAGCTGAGCGTTATTTGCAAGGAATGCTCGAATTTTTGGGTGAAGAGCTTGGAGCCATCGATAATGATCGTGGCCCCAGAACCAATGCGGCACTCGCCAAAGCGCTCGGTGTTAGCGTAGATGTGGCCAAAGGCCTTGATACAAAAGCTGCGATTGTGCGCGTTGAAGCGCTTGTTAAAGCTATGCCTAAGGCTGATGTTCAATCCCGTTTGGATGCCGTGCGCGGGAATGGCTTCGCATTTCAGGCGGGCCTTATTGGCCGCGGAATTTCCGATTTGAATGGTAATGGTCCCGGACAGGGATTTGATGGCGTTGTTGGGACAGGCACAAGTGCCGCCGCAATGTCTGGTGGGTTTACAGTTGCGGCACCTGCCGCCTCGACACCTGCTCCTGTTGTTGGAAGTGGAGGTGCTCCTCCTCCTGAGACTCCTGAATCTGAAGAACCCGAGGCTGAAACCGAAGAACCCGAGGCTGAAACTCCTGCTGCTCCTGTTTATGTTCTAAAAACGGAAGTGGACAGAGCCGTAATTAATATCAGAGCTGATGACGATTCCGAAACAGCAGTCAAAGATATTACGTTTGATGATCTTAAAGATCTCTTAATAGACGGTGCGCCTGAGCGGGTAAAAGACTTTTTGAGATTGATGGTTAAAGATGGTGAAATTGATACAGGCCTTAAAGAGCAAATCAGTGACGTCCTTGTTGCTGCAGGATTGGATAGCGAGCAAATCCAAGCCATTCGCGATAGTCTCACGACCGATTACGACGCACAAACAGATGCAGCGATTGATGCTGAGCTGAGCGAAGTGGACGCGTTGATTGCAGGCCGTGCTTCACGCCCAGGGCAGGATCTTTATGAGGCGTTGATTGACGAAATGAGAACCAGTAATGATGCCGCTCCGCTTTTGTCTATCATCGAAGGGGCGACTATAGATGTTGGTCCCGAGGCAGGTAAATTAACAGGCATAGATGCTGTTTACCTGATGCTTGAGAACCGCACGGCTGAAGAGGTAAAAGCGCTGTTTAGACCTCAAGGTGACGAAGTCAGTAATGACGATTTATCGAGAGCTATGGTTACTTCCGTTCTTAAAGATGGGACAGCGCCCGATTCTTATCTAAAGTTGCATCAGGCGTTAGACATTGCCTACACCAACGTAGGGTTTAATAGCGGCATTTCTGAAACATGGATGCTCACGCAGTTCCTTAGCACGATATCGGACGCAGCCGAGATTCCAAATGTTATCAAGGGGATGCAAGCGGTGCACGATGATGCGGGATTAGACTTTAATGCCGCGTTGGAAGGCCTTTCAGCGCTTCCATACTTTGGCATGTCCCAACTTTACAGCACAAACCCTAAATTTTTAGCGGAATTGATGGATCAAGTTAACTATAATGACCCAGGAAAAGTCAAAGAGCTCTTTCAAGTACTTGGTGTAAATTCACTCGAAGAATACGATGCCTTTCTTCTAATACTAGAGACCGATCCAGTTAAAGCTGCTGTTCAAGGTTTGAGAGATGATTTTGCGAAATCGAATGAGGCTATTTTCCCAAATGCCCCTATAATCTCTGGCGATTTTAATACCGCAGTTATTAATAATGCAAATAATGGCGATCAGAAGTTCCAATTTTCAATTTTCAAACAAAATAGTGATGGTAAGTTATCTCTTTCTATAACCTATAACCACGATGATAATGGCAAATGGTCTAGAGATCCAGATAATCATAAGTTGAGCACCGATATTGCTGATGATCCTGAAACCGCAGGGGAGATTCAGGCGGCATTGAAGGGCGCGGTTTATAAGTATCTCGGCATCAAGGATGGCGAGCCAGGCACATATAACGCCCAAAGAATGGCTGCACTGAAAGAGCTAGCCGTTGATCATACCACCTTTAATTATGACGATACGGCCGAAGGCATGTTACATGAAATTTTGGAAGATATTGAAGACAATGCGTCTTACAAGGCTGATGTGGCTGCGGTTGAGCCTGACGCGGTCCCTAGAAGAGGAGCGCAACTTGGTAGGGGTAACCCTGGCGGTTAATCCCCAAAGCCATCATCGCCGAAACGGCCGGGATCAAGGTCGGAGAATTTGGTGAGGTTCGGATCAAAGTACATTTTCACGGTCCCGATGGGGCCGTGTCTTTGTTTGGCGACGATGCATTCGCCGATATTATGGGCGCGCTCCATGGATTCTTGCCATTTCATATGCTTTTCAGTGCCGGGTTCGGGTTCTGTGCGGCTTAGGTAATATTCTTCTCGATATACAAACATTACGGCGTCGGCGTCTTGTTCGATTGAGCCGGATTCGCGCAGGTCGGAGAGCTGCGGGCGTTTGTCTTCGCGCTGTTCAACCTGACGCGAGAGCTGTGACAGGGCGATAACGGGAATTTCGAGTTCCTTAGCGATGGCCTTGAGTCCTTGCGTGATTTCGGAGACTTCCTGGACGCGGTTTTCCTGGCCGCGTTTTGAGCCGTTGCCGCGCAAGAGTTGAAGATAGTCGACAATCAGCATGTCAAGGCCATGTTGACGCTTCAGGCGTCTTGCACGCGTGCGCACCGCCCCGATCGACAGCGCGGGCGTATCGTCAATATAAAGCGGGACCTGGCTCATTTTCTGGCTGGCCTCGACGAAGGCACGGAAGTCATCTTGTTTGATATTCCCCTTGCGAATGGCATCGCCGGAAATGCCGGATTGTTCGGATAAAATCCGCGTGGCGAGCTGGTCCGCGGACATCTCCAGGCTAAAGAAAGCAACACGGCCGCCTTCGGCGCCTCCACTTTCGGCGTAGGCTTTGGCGGCATTGAACGCCCAGTTGACGGCGAGCGCGGTTTTTCCCATCGACGGGCGACCCGCGAGAATAAGTAGGTCGGATTTTTGAAATCCGCCGAGTTTTTTGTCTACATCAATGAGCCCTGAAGTCACACCGGTCACGTGGCCGTCGGTTTTATACGCTTTTTCCGCGAGCTCGATTGCGGTTAAAACAGAATCGCGAAGCGTGATGAACCCGCCTCTTGTTTCGCCACTTTCGGCGAGCGCGAATAGCTTCCCTTCCGCGCGTTCGATCGCGCCTGTGGCATCGCTGTCGAGGTTATGATCATAGGCTTCGTTGACGACAGCCTCGCCCAGCGTAATCAGTTCGCGGCGCAAATGCAGATCATAAATCGTGCGGCCGTAATCCTCGATGTTGATGACATTGACCACGGATGCCGCCAAATCAGAGAGATATCCCGCGCCGCCGACATCGGTGAGGTCGTCGTCTTTCTCGAAATAGTTTTTCAGGGTGACGGGGCTGGCGGTCTGGCCGCGCTCTACCAGTGTCTGGATAGCGTTGAAAATGCGTTGGTGGGCGGGCATAAAGAAATGCGTTTCACGGATGAAGTCGCCGATTTTCTCAAAGCCGCGATTATCCACAAGCAACGCGCCGAGCAAGCCCTGCTCCGCCTCCATATTATGGGGCAGGATACGATAGGCCGGGGTGTCGCCGTCTTTTGCGAGGTTTTTGAATGCTAAATCTGTTGCCATAGGGGCGTAGCTTAAAGGGGTTTTTAGGATTATGCTAGAAAAGCGGGTCGCGGGCCTGTGAATAACGGGGATGAAATAAGCCAACAAAAAAGCCTGCAGCGGAATGATGCAGGCTTTTTGTATTGTTTATTGCGGTGAAGATTACTCTTTGTCTTC
>CAYGNI010000003.1:0-12976 GCA_964351195.1 uncultured Micavibrio sp. | reverse complement strand
GTCTTCTTCTTGAGCATCCTCAGCAGGCTGCTCTGCAGTTTCTTCAGTGGCCTCTTCTTCAGCCTCAGCGTCTTCAGCAGCTTTGGCAGCTTCTTTTTCAGCCTTCTTGGCGGCTTTTTCTTCAGCCTTGGCAGCGTCTTCAGCTTTTTTGGCTTTTGATTCAGCGTCTTTTTCTTTTTTCGCTTCCAATGCGCCTTCTTCTAGAACGTCCGCAAGAGCGTCTTCTTCGATGCTTTCAGCTTCCGCTTGCGCTTCTTCAACAACCTCTTCGATTGGCTCTTCATCCTGAGCGATCAGGGCTTTACCCGTTGTTGCCTGGATTTCAGCTTCTTCGTTTGAACGCGCGATATTGACCGTAATTTCAACGATCACTTCGGGGTGAAGTTGAATGCTCACAGGGAACAGGCCGATTGTTTTGAAGTTGGTATTGATCTTCACCATCGGGCGTGTGATCTCTTCACCAGACACTTCAGCAGCTCGTTGCGCGATGTCGCGTGTATTTACTGAGCCGTAGAGCTGTCCGCTTTCGGAGGCTGCGCGGATCAAAGGCACCTTCGTACCGTCGATCTTCTTGGCCAGCTTTTCAGCATCTTTCTTTTGCTTATCGCTTTCCGCTTCCAAATGTTTCTTCTGGGCTTCGAAATAGGCGATGTTGTCTTTGCTGGCGCGCAAGGCTTTCTTTTGCGGCAGCAGGAAGTTGCGTGCATAGCCGGGCTTCACGGCAACGACGTCGCCCATATTGCCGAGCTTTTCGACGCGCTCTAATAGAATAACTTGTGTAGACATTTTATATCTCCTTTAACCCGCTTATCGGCGATCGCCGCCGTGGCTGCGCACGGGGCCGGATTCTGTTTCATTGTTCACATAAGGCATCAACGCCATGAAGCGTGCGCGTTTAATTGCTTTAGACAGTTCACGCTGCTTCTTCATAGAAACGGCTGTGATACGGCTTGGAACAATCTTGCCGCGCTCGGATACATAGCGGCCTAATGTGCGTGTGTCTTTCCAGTCGATTGCAGGCGCGTTAGGGCCTGTGAACGGGCACGTCTTCTTACGACGGAAAAAAGGGCGTTTTACGGTTGGGGCATCAGCTGCAGACATTATGCGGCCTCCTTCTCATTTGTGTTGTCATCTTTGTCATTGCCGCGTGAGCGATCCATGATGATGGATGGACCATCTGTCGGCTCGTCGAGGCGCAATGTCAGTGAGCGCATGACGTCTTCGTCGAGGCGCATAATACGCTCAAGCTCGATCACGGCAGCGCCTGGTGCTTCGGATTCGACCAATGTGTAGTGGCCTTTACGGCTTTTATTGATCTTGTAAGCCAGTGTGCGCAGGCCCCATTGTTCAGTTTTCAGGATTTTACCGCCATTGTCTGTCAATACTTTGCAGAAACGGTCGGTCAGGTCTTTGACCTGATTCTCAGTCAGGTCCTGACGTGCGATAAACACGGTCTCGTAGTAAGGCATCTATAATGCTCCTCTTGGTTTACAGCCGATATTCTTGATACCGACGAGGTTATGAATTGGGCGCAATAAAGCGTAAGCTGGAGCAAAAAGCAACAACTTTCTTTTATATTGTGGGTTTTGAAGCTTTTAAACGGTTTCTAAGCGTTTATTGGCATTGGCCTGATTGGCGATGTGCCGCGCCATAAAAACAGCCCAGCTACATTCTGGACATTCGCTTCTATGGGATGTGTTGGCTTTTCTGATCAGCTGTTTTAGCTGTCTATCTGTCAGTGCAGGATCGGCCAATAATGTCTTAAATTCGGCCAATGCAATTGTTGCGAAATCAGCATAGTCGGTGTTTACACCACCGGAATTGGCGAATAGCTCACTTGTATTTTCGATCAAGCGCTCCATCCTTTGCTGAGATTCTCTTCTTGTGTAGTTCATCTTATATAATCCCCTTATAACTCTTAAGTTTACTCGTGTTTTTAAGAAACACGCATCTGTTAACTAACTTGTAAAATTCAGCACCTTGGAAAGAATTTGTAATTTCATTCTTGTTTTTGCTGTGCTAACTCAGTTGTTCAAAATGCGTGGGCCTTTTGATGGCTGATTATTTTTCAGTCATAGACTCCTACGCATAAAAAATGATTTGGTTCATAGAAGGTCGCATATTTTGTCCACAATTGCAAAATTTTGAGCATGTTTTTATGCTGCAAAGCGAAATAAACATATAAGTATAATGGGATTTTTTAGAATTTTATTTCACTAATATAGATTGCAAATCAAACAACTGGAGATAGAAATGACACGCAGTTTTATATTCCCGGGGCAAGGCTCACAGGCCGTTGGCATGGGGAAAGATTTGGCCGAAAACTTTGCGGAGGCCCGTGAGGTTTTTGAGGAAATTGACGAATCACTCTCGCAGAAATTGTCGCACTTGATGTTCGAAGGTGATGAAGCTGAGCTCAACCTTACCGAGAATACGCAGCCGGCATTGATGGCTGTTTCGATGGCGGTGGTGCGTGTTCTTGAAAAGCAAGGCGGTATAATTCTTGCCGATGCGGGCGCGTATGTTGCTGGGCATTCTTTGGGGGAATACTCCGCGCTTACGGCTGCGGGGAGTTTTAGCATTCCCGAGGCAGCGCGGCTTTTGAAGCTGCGCGGGCAAGCGATGCAGCGCGCGGTGCCTGTTGGTGAAGGGGCGATGGCGGCGATCCTTGGGCTCTCATTCGAAGAGGTGCAGGCGATTGCGAAAGAAGCTTCGAGTTCCGAGATTTGTTCGGCGGCGAATGACAATTCTGTCGGGCAGGTGGTTGTCAGCGGTCATGCAGGCGCGGTGGCTGCGGCTGTGGCGCTTGCCAGCGAGAAAGGGGCCAAACGTGCGGTGACATTGCCGGTGAGTGCGCCTTTCCACTGCGCATTGATGGAACCGGCGGCGCGTGAAATGGAGGCGGCATTGGCCGAAGCCACTTTGAACGTCCCTGCCCTTCCGGTTGTGGCGAATGTCACGGCGCAGGCTGTGCAAGACCCTGAAACCATTCGCACGCTCCTGGTTCAGCAGGTTACGGGTATGGTGCGTTGGCGCGAATCCGTGATCTGGATGAAGGAGCAAGGCGTGGAGCAGATGGCTGAGTTGGGTGCAGGTAAGGTTCTATCCGGCCTTGTACGGCGCATTGACCGCGATATTGAATGCCATGCTGCGGGCAGCGCGGAAGAGATTGAGAAGTTGATTGAGGTTTTGAAGGGTTAAGGCCTCATGTCGATCAAAAAGATTTTGAAGTGGTTTTTGGTAGTATTTCTTACCCTTGTTGGTTTGTTGGTACTATTGATAGCTAATTTTATTTTCAGATTTGATGTATATGTTTACCCCATCAATGCGCATATCTCTCAAAATGTAGTGAAATGGGGCGATTCAGTGGATCTCGTTCCTGAGATTTTCGAAGTCGGTGATAGTTATGAGGATGTTATATCCGGTTTATCGTTCGCTGGTTATGCTGCCTTGCCACCAGAGGACGTGCGGCAAAGACATGAGGCATACCACGATCCTCATAGCTACGTTTTTATACGTGATGCCTCAACGTTGGTATGTAATGTAAAGCTCTATGCCTTTTTAAAATTTGACGAGAATATGAAGCTTAAAAAAGCTATTGGAACACAGCGCGAGCAGGGCTGCTTATAAATGGTTTTCTAGTCTTTTAGGACGATTTTCTTGAGGGCGGATTTGGACCAAAGCAGCGCCTTGGCGACATCGTGGTGGGCCAAGCCGGTTTGGTGGATGCGGATGGCTTCGCCCAGCGCCGCCATATTGGTGATGATGTGCTGGAGGTCGTCGCGTTCGATGAAATATCCATCGGATTGCGGGGCAACGCTTTCCTGTTCAGCCAGGGTTTCATACAGGTTATGAAGGGCATTGATAAGGTCATTGATGTTTTCACGTTCTTCTTCTTCGCAATCGATAGAAGAAAACGCTTCGCACACTGCATCATGTAGCTCGTGGAAGCCTTGTGCGGGTGAAACATCCCGCTTTTTTACAAAGGAAAACCCTTTGTGGAATTCACCGAAAAGCCCACGCGGGATAACGACCTGTTTTGTCTTTGTACCCATTTCCAACCCTTGTTTAGCAATTGTTTCCACCCATTTAAGTCATTTCTGAGCTGCACTAGTCTTGAGGGGGTATACTACCCTAACCTTTATATTATGTCAAATAATAAGGTTCAAGTGTAGTGACTTGGTATTGACTTGGATGTTTTCTATCAATAATCCATTAGGTGTACTTAAACAAACATAAATTAGGAAATTTTCATGTTCAATCTTACGGGTAAAACAGCATTGGTTACGGGCGCAACAGGCGGCATTGGCGGCGCAATCGCAAAGGCATTGCATGCGCAGGGCGCGACGGTCGGGATTTCCGGGCGCAATACCGACAAGCTGGAAGCGTTGGCTAAGGAACTGGGGGAACGGGTTGTTGTGCTCACAGCGGATTTGTCTACGGATGAGGCGGTGCACGAGCTTGTGAAGCGTGCCGAAGAAGATCTCGGTCAGATTGATATTCTGGTGAATAATGCGGGTTTAACGCGTGATAATCTTTCAATGCGGATGAAGGATGAAGAATGGCAAGAGGTCATTGATGTGAATATGACCGCCACGTTCAAGCTCGCCAAGGCGGTGCAGCGCGGGATGATGAAGCGCCGCAGCGGGCGGATTATCAATATCGCGTCTGTGGTCGGGGTCACGGGCAATCCGGGGCAATGTAACTATGTGGCGTCCAAGGCCGGTATGATCGGGTGGAGCAAGGCGATGGCGGCGGAAATCGCTTCGCGTGGCATCACCGTGAACTGCATCGCGCCTGGGTTTATCGCTACGGCGATGACAGATGCCCTGAATGAGGATCAAAAAGCGAAAATCAATTCCACCATTCCCGCCGGAAAGATGGGCGCATCGGAAGATATCGCCAGCGCGGCGGTGTATCTGGCCTCAGATGAAGCCGGGTATGTCACAGGTCAGACCATTCATGTGAATGGCGGCATGGCCATGATCTAATGCCTGATCTCATCATCTTTGATTGCGACGGTACGCTGGTCGACAGCGAGTATCTTTACAACTCCATCACCGCTGAATTGCTGAACGGGCTGGGCTTTGCCGAGTATACCCCGGAGCTGTGTATTGCGCTTTTTGCCGGACAAGCCTGGGGGTCTATCAAGGTTATATTGGAGGAAAAGCACGGCGGCGAAATTCCACGCGATATTATTGATCGTTATATTGCCTTGGCGAATGCGCGTATGGAAGACGATCTGCAAAGTCCCGAAGATGCGCATCATGTCGTTGAAACGCTCAAGCAGAGCAAGAGCATTTGCGTGGCGTCGAATGGAGAGCGTAATAACGTGATTAAGAGCCTTACGCTCACGGGGCTTTATGATCATTTTCATGACGATCACATTTTCACGAAAATTCAGGTGGGGCGGCCAAAGCCTGCGCCCGATCTGTTTTTATTCGCCGCAGAGCAGATGGGGTTTGCGCCTGAGCAGTGTTTGGTCATAGAAGATAGCGTTGCGGGGATTACGGCAGCAAAGGCCGCGGGCATGCGCTCTATTGGCTTTTTCGGCACGGCGCATGACCAGGATGCACAGGCCAAAGCCCTTAAAAACGCAGGCGCAGATGTGCTAGCGGGGCAGCTTATCCACATTCTGGATCACATATAATCGCCTAAAAGCCTTCACCTGCGCATATTTGGCTGGTATTAAAATTAGGGCTTGCATTCGAAAGATTGAATGCTAAAGTTTCGCACACATTTAAGTAAGTATAACGAACATTAAAGAATAGGAATTTACGATGAGTGACATTGCTGATCGCGTGAAAAAAATTGTTGTTGAGCATCTTGGCGTAGACGAAGATAAAGTCGTTGAAAGCGCAAGCTTTATTGATGATTTAGGCGCAGACTCCCTTGATACAGTTGAGCTGGTCATGGCTTTTGAAGAAGAATTCAGCGTCGAAATCCCTGATGATGCCGCTGAGAAAATTCAGACTGTTGGCGATGCTGTCAACTTCATCAAAGAAAATACAGCTGAATAAGCATTTTAAACCATAGGTTTTTATAGCATCCCCGCGTGTAGCGGGGATCTTGTTATGAGGTACTACCAATGAGACGCGTTGTTGTTACAGGATTGGGTATGGTTTCTCCGCTAGGTGTCGGGGTTGATCATAACTGGAGTGAGATCACAAACGGAAAGAGCGGGATTCGCAAGATCGAGCATTTCGATGTTTCGGATATCACATCGCAAATTGCCGGGATTATCCCGCGCGGTGATGGCGTGGGCGAATATAATGCCGATACTTTCATGGAGCCTAAAGAGCAGCGCAAAGTCGATGAGTTTATCGTTTACGGTATGGCGGCGGCGCAAGAAGCGATTGAAGATTCAGGCTGGAACCCGTCCGATGAAGAAGCACAAAACCGCACAGGAGTTTTGATCGGTTCGGGGATTGGTGGGCTTGATGAGATTTACAAGACCTCCACATTGATGAATGAGCGCGGTCCGCGCAGAATTTCTCCGTTCTTTGTTCCGGCGGCTTTGATCAACCTTGTTTCCGGGCATGTGTCTATTCGTTATGGCTATCGCGGTCCGAACCATTCTGTAGTGACGGCCTGCGCCACGGGCACGCATGCGATTGGCGATGCGGCGCGGTTGATTGCGCTGGATGACGCCGATGTGATGATTGCGGGCGGCGCGGAAGGCGCGGTATGCCGCATTGGTGTGGCCGGGTTTGCGGCGGCGCGTGCGCTGTCGACTGGGTATAATGATCGCCCCGGTGAAGCGTCTCGTCCGTGGGATTCTGGCCGTGATGGCTTTGTAATTGGCGAGGGTGCGGGGATTGTCGTTTTGGAAGAATACGAGCATGCCAAAGCGCGCGGCGCCAAGATTTACGGTGAAGTGATAGGATACGGCCTATCAGGCGATGCGCACCATATCACAAGCCCGGCGGAAGACGGGAATGGCGGATATCGCGCGATGCAAGCGGCGCTGAAGCGTGCGGGTCTTAATCCGGAAGATATCGATTACATCAACGCACACGGCACGTCGACGCCTGTGGGTGATGGCATCGAGTTTGGCGCGGTGAAGCGTTTGTTTGCGAATGCCTTGGACAGTGTTTCCATGTCTTCGACAAAATCGGCCATCGGGCATTTGCTTGGTGCGGCGGGCGCCGTTGAAGCGATATATTCATTGAAAGCGATAGAAACGGGTGTTTTGCCGCCGACATTGAACCTCGATGATCCATCCGAGAATTGTCAGGGCATGGACCTTGTGCCGAAGGTGGCTAAAGAGAAGGCTGTTAAAACCGTGCTGTCCAACTCGTTCGGTTTTGGCGGCACGAATGCGTCTCTTGTGATGAAGGCGGTATAGGCCTATGGCTGAGGTGAAACCAGAAGCGTCTCATACAAAAGCCTTCCGGTTTGTTCTTGGTTTTTTCGTTTATTCTCTGACCATTGCTGTGGTTCTGATTGCAGGTGTTTTCTGGTGGGGGGCGGAGCAGTTTAAAAAGCCCGGTCCGGTCACCGAGCCGACGCTGTTTACCGTCGAGCGCGGAACGGGCGCGAATGCGATTGCGACACAGCTTTATGCTGAAGACCTGATCTATGATCCGTTTTTGTTTATGATTGCGGTGACGATTTTGGGCGAGCACACCAATTTGAAAGCCGGGGAGTATGAAGTGCAGCCCGGAATGAGTGCGCGCGATATTATGATCGTGATGCGTGAAGGGGAAACTTTTGCGCGGCGGATCACGGTGCGCGAGGGGCTGACGAGTTATGAGGTTGTTCAAATTCTCAACGGCGTTGAAAACTTGTCTGGTGAAATTACAGACATTCCGCCCGAAGGGTCGCTGTTGCCCAATACCTATGATTATAGTCTTAATGAAGAGCGATCTCATGTAATCGCGCGCATGGAAAAGGATATGAGCGCGACGGTGGTGGAGCTTTGCGGCATTGAAGCGGATATCAGCGGATTTAAAGGCCTTCTTGATGCCCCATGCGGCGCGCCTCCACTCAAAACCGTGCGCGATGTTTTGACACTCGCTTCGATCGTTGAAAAAGAGACAGCTGTGTCCGAGGAACGCCAGCGCGTGGCCGGGGTGTTTTTGAACCGCCTTAAGCAAGGGATTGCTTTGCAAACGGATCCGACGGTGATTTATGCGATCACGAAGGGTAAACACAAGAATGACGGGAAAGGGCCGCTAGGGCGGCGTTTGCTGTCGAAAGATCTGGAAATCAATTCACCGTATAACACGTATAAATATCCGGGCTTGCCGCCGGGGCCGATTGCCAATCCGGGGCGTGCCTCGATTGAAGCGGTGCTTAACCCCGAAGAGAACGATTTCATCTACTTCGTTGCAGACGGCACGGGCGGGCATGTGTTTTCCAAGACACTGGCTGAGCACAACGCCAATGTCGCCAAGTGGCGGAAAATCCGGCGCGAGCAAGCGAAATAATTCATGATCTATCCCGATCTCATAGAACTTCCTTTTACAATCGAAACGCCCGCCCCCAAAGGGCATGATAATTCCGATCAATATCCGGAAAGCCTTGTGCGCTATTTTTTGAAGCATTTCACGAAAAAGAAGGACAAGGTCTTTGATCCCTTCATGGGGTTTGGAACGACAGCGTGCGTGGCGGAAGACATGGGGCGCATTCCTTATGGCATTGAAGCCGATGGTGATCGCTATGAATGGGCTGCCGGACAATTGGAGCATTGGAACAATATCCGTCATGGCGACAGCGCGGATGCGGATAGCTATGGGTTTCCCAAAATGGATTTTTGTATCACATCCCCGCCCTATATGCCGTGTCATCACAAATGGAATCCGTTATACGGCGGTGATCCACAACATGCGGGTTATGAAACGTATTTGGCGCGAATGAGCTTTATTTTCGAGCGCGTCGCCTTGATCATGAAAAAGAACGCCATGCTTGTGGTACAGGCCGATAATCTTCAGGCAAAGAACAGACCCTATACGCCGCTGGTGCGGGATATCAGCACCGCGGTTTCGAAAAGCTTTAAACCAGAGGCAGAAATCATTGTGCGCTGGTCTCCCGCAAAACAGGGCTACACGCACACGCATTGCTTACTCTTCAAAAAAGCCTAAGCCGCTTTTGAGCTTTCCAGCATCCAGGCCATTTTCTCGTGTTCCTGCACGCGGGCGATCAGCATGTCTTCGGTCGCATCGTCGTCCAGATCATCGGCGACATCTATACCTTTTTTGAGTGTTTCAACAATTGCGCGGTGATCATTGGCCAGCATATTGACCATTTCATCTGCATCAGGGGTTTGGCCGACATGCGTCAACGTGGCGTATTTCATCATCTCATTCGGATTGTCAGGGGCATGCGCGCCCAGCGCGCGGATCCGTTCAGCCAGTATGTCCAGAGCGCCCCACATTTCTATATATTGCTCTTCGAACATGCCGTGCAGAGAATGAAAGCGCGGGCCCTTCACATTCCAATGGAATGCATGGGTTTTGAAATACAGAACAAATGTGTCGGCTAAAACGACGTTCATGGATTCAACCATCTTTGAATTGCTCACGTTCAGTCTCCTTTTTATTTGCGTTGAATTCTATCTCTACAAACGATATCCGAGCCTTAAAGTTCCATGGTTTTAAGGTTATTCGCCGTCTTTCGGACGCTTAGGAGGATTGGTGTTTCCGCCTGTGCCGCGGATGATGCCTGAACCGCCGGAGCCGGAGCTGCCGAGACCAAGGCCGGGAGCGCTGGGGCCAAGGTTAAGGTTCGGGGCGGCTTTCGGGGCAGCCTCCATTTGATGACGGCGTGCCAGATGCGGTGCGAATTCAAGAGCGGATGGCACGGCATCGCCCAGAATGCAGCCCATGGCGTCTTCATTGCCCAAATCTTCGCGGTGCACCGGTTGACCCGCGACGCAGGTTTTGACAAAGCGTTCGAACGCCACCAGCGGATTGGAGGGTTGGCGAATATTTTTAAACGCTTCCATACGGTACGGGTCATCCAGAAACATGAAGGGAATTTGATAGGCCTGCGAAATTTTACCGTTTTTGACCGCGCCCACATGAATTTGCGCATTTTGATCCAGTGCCTCGAAGTAGTCGGGTTCGACCGGGATATTGAATTCCATGAAGTCCATATCGGCATATTCAACCGTGAGCACGCCTGTTTGGGTGTCAAAAACTATTCCAGCGGCCTTTTTTAACAAATTTTCGCTGCAAATAAGTCCGGCTTCGCCTTGCCCGGTGAATAATAAGTCGATATTCATATAGATCCTGATCTTACAACGTATGATGTTTTATCTATTTTATCAGATAATACTTTAAGGAATATAGGCTTTTATGTGCGGCTTTACAGGTTTTTATTCACTAAAAAACTCTCGCACGCGTGCGGAGATGCATGTTGTTGGTAAGAGAATGACGCAAAGCCTTGTCCATCGCGGCCCGGATAGCGGCGATATCTGGCAAGACCCTGATTGTCCGCTTTTGCTGGGGCACAGGCGTCTGGCTATTCTTGATTTATCCCCTGAGGGGCATCAGCCGATGACATCGCCGTCGGGGCGGTACGTGATCGTGTTTAACGGCGAGATTTATAATCACCTTGAAATCCGTGACGCGCTTGTGGATTCAGATGTTATCTTTCGCGGGCGCAGCGATACGGAAACTCTGCTTGCGGCGATTGATCATTGGGGCTTGAACCTCACATTACAAAAGCTGCGCGGGATGTTTGCGTTTGCGCTTTGGGATCGCAAAGAACGCACGCTTGATTTTGTGCGTGATCGTTTCGGCAAAAAGCCGCTTTACATCGGCTGGGCGGGGAAGAACCTCGTTTTCGGCTCGGAGCTTAAAGCCCTTCGCCAGCATCCGGATTTCAATGCGTCCATCGATAAACAGGCGATGGCTTTGTATTTACGTTATTCCTGCGTCCCTGCTCCCCATTCTATTTATGAACAGATCTGGCAGATTCCGCCCGGACATCGTTTGCGGTTTGTTGCTAATCAGATGGATGCGAATATAAACTTACGCGTTTTGATGCATCCGTACTGGTCGGCGAAGGACGTAGTTAAAGATGCCAAGACGCACGCAGTCGAGGGGAATGAAGACGCCATAGTTGATGGGTTTGAGGAGCTGTTGTCGCGATCCATTAAAGACCGGATGATTTCCGATGTACCTTTGGGCGCGTTTTTATCAGGCGGGATTGATAGCTCTTGCGTTGTCGCGTTGATGCAAAAAATTTCGGACACGCCGGTGCACAGCTTTACGATCGGGTTTGAAGATGCGGCGTATAATGAAGCGGAATATGCAGCCAAAATCGCGGCGCATTTGGGCACGAAGCATCATGAGCATATATGTACATCCCAAGATGCACGCGACATTATCCCTGCCCTGCCCGACATGTATGACGAGCCGTTTGCCGATCAATCGGCCATTCCCACATATCTGGTCTCCAAATTTGCGCGCGAACATGTCAGCGTCGCGCTTTCGGGTGACGGGGGCGATGAAATGCTGGGCGGGTATAGCCGTCATATGAGCGGGCCTAAGATATACGGTCTGATGCGCCCTCTTCCATCATTTGTACGTGGGTTTTTGGCAAAATCCATTACGCGGGTGTCTGTCGATCAATGGCAAGCTTTGCGCAAGAACAAGCCACTGTTTGGACGGCATATGCATAAGGCCGCGTCGATTTTATCGCTGGATGCGCGCGAGGATATATATACGCGGCTGACCTCCGCCTGGGAGGGCGAGCTGCCCACGCGTCAATTTGCCGATTCACGGTTTGGCGGGGATGCTTTACCGTTGCTGAGCGGATTAAGTTTTGCAGAGCAGATTATGCTGTGGGATACGCTGAGCTATCTGCCCAATGATATTTTGACCAAAGTCGACCGGGCGAGTATGGCGGTGTCGCTGGAGGCGCGTGCGCCGCTGCTTGATACGCGGATATGCGATTATGTGTGGCGCTTGCCGATGGAATATAAAATCCGGCATGGTAAAGGCAAATGGCTTTTGCGTGAGGTCTTAAAACGCCACTTGCCCGCGGCGTTGTTTGAACGGCCCAAGCAGGGCTTTAACATTCCGACGGGGGAATGGATTAAAGGGCCGCTCAAAGACTGGGCGGAAGACTTGCTGGACCCACAGGCTATGAAAACTCAGGGATTGCTTGATGCCACACAGATCCGCCGCGTGTGGGATGAACATCTTAAAGGGCAAGGCAATCACAGCGAGGCCCTGTGGGGCGTGTTGATGTTTCAAGCCTGGCATCAGCGTTGGATGAAGTGAAAGTAAGTTATGCCTAAAAAGATTTTATACATCGTCAATCACATGGAATGCTTTTGGACGCGGCGTTTTCCGATTGCACGTGAAGCGTTGGCGCAGGGGTGGGATGTCGGCGTATGTTCGAGCGGCGCGCAAGGCGATGCCAAGCTTGCGGATTTCGGCTTTGGCGCGTTTGACCTGCCCGAGCCGGGACGCAAGCTTTCTCCGTTTTCGATGCTTCATATCATGATCTCTATGCTGCGTGTTATCCGCAAAGAGCGCCCGGATATTATTCACGCCATGACGCTGAAATACGCGTTCATGACGGGGCTGGCGACGGTTCTCTATCGCCGGGAGGTGCGCATCGTTCATACGATTGCGGGGCTGGGGTATTTGTTTTCCGGCGAAGGGTTTAAGCCCAGAGTGCTGCGCTTTTTCCTCGGGCCCTTTTTCAAGCTAGCGTTTAAAAACGCGCGCACATCGGTCACCTTCCAAAATCCGGATGATCAAGCGTTGATGATTCAGCGCGGCTATATTCATGCGCATCAGGCGCATTTGATTAAAGGCTCCGGCATTGATTTGAATGAGTTTGCTTTTGCGCCAGAGCCGCAAAACGAGAAACCTGTCGTTGTTATGCCGACGCGGCTTATTCATGAAAAAGGTGTGGCGGTGTTTGTGGAGGCTGCGCGGCTGTTGCGGGCGCAAGGTGTTGATGCGGCATTTCAGATTGCCGGCGGCGGCGCTCCTTATAATCCACGCGAGAT
>CAYGNI010000002.1:0-50517 GCA_964351195.1 uncultured Micavibrio sp. | reverse complement strand
ACAGCATCCTCACCGAAACGCTTGCCGTGCTGGACCACCCCGAATTCGCCGCCATTTTCGGCCCCAATTCCCGCGCCGAAGTCCCCATCACCGGGCTTTTACCCGACGGACGCCTCATCAGCGGCCAAATCGACCGCCTGCTCGTCACGCCTGATGAAATCTACATCATCGATTACAAAACAAACCGCCCGCCACCCACCGATCCGGCCGATATTCCCGCCATCTATCGCCGCCAGATCAAAGCCTATGCCGACACGCTGCGCGGCATCTATCCCGACCGCACCATCAAAGCCGCACTCCTGTGGACGGACGGCCCAAATTTAATGCCTCTTGATCCCGATACGTGTTAGCCTATATATGTAGTAAGGTTAGGAAATTTACGAAATTAAGGAATGATGATTATGTCGAGTAAAGCAGTCACAGACACAGATTTTGAAGCCGAAGTTTTAAACGCAGACAGCCCCGTCTTGGTGGACTTCTGGGCGGAATGGTGTGGCCCTTGTAAACAACTTTCTCCTTTGGTGGACGAACTTGCGGCTGACATGGACGGCAAGGTCAAAGTCGTCAAAGTGAATATCGAAGACGCCCCCGAAGCCCCAACCAAATACGGCGTGCGCGGCGTACCGACATTGATGATTTTCAAAGACGGCCAGGTTGTCGATACCAAGGTCGGCGGCATGCCGAAATCCCAACTCGCCGAATGGGTCGAAGGCGCGGTTTAAACCCCTCACCCTTGCCTTCCCCGCGCAAGCGGGGATCTTGGCCTACACATGAAAACAAACAAAAACCATTACGACGCCATCATTATTGGCGCGGGCGCTGCCGGCCTTATATGCGCGATTGAATCGGGCAAGCGCGGCCGCAAAACCCTGCTCATTGATCACTCTAAAAAGATCGGTGAAAAAATCCGTATTTCCGGCGGCGGGCGCTGCAATTTCACAAACCTGCATACCCGCCCCGCTGCCTATATCTCCCAAAACCCGCATTTTTGCAAATCCGCGCTTAAACAATTCACGCAAAACGATTTCATTGCACTGATCGAAAAACACGGCATCGCCTGGCATGAAAAGGATAATAGCGGTAAAAAACTGGGCCAGCTCTTTTGCAACGAAAGCGCGCAGCACATCATCGACATGCTGCTCAAGGAATGCGAAACCGCCCATGTCACCGTAAAACCCGAAACAACCGTAGAAACCATCACCCACAAAGACGACCAATACCAACTTCAAACCACAATCGGCGCGCTGACCTGCGAATCCCTCGTCATCGCCACAGGCGGCCTGTCCATTCCCAAAATCGGCGCCAGCAAATTCGGCTACGATATCGCGCGGCAATTCGGCATCAACATCGTTGAAACCCGCCCCGCCTTGGGCCCGCTCACATTCCAAACCAGCCTTCTGGAATTTTGCAAAACCTTAAGCGGCGTATCGCTCGAGGTCACCACCACCTGCGGAAAACACAGCTTTACCGAAGGCCTCGTCTTCACCCATCGTGGTCTCTCCGGCCCCGCAATCTTGCAAATATCATCCTATTGGAACGAAGGCGACGCCATCACCATCAACCTCGCACCAAATACAAATGCGCTCGATTTTCTCAAAACCCGCAAAACCGAAAACCCCAAACAAAATATCGAAACCGCCCTCTCACATATCCTGCCTGCCCGCCTCGCGGATCAAGTCTGCGAAACGGCAAAAATCACGGGCCGCCTCGCCGATCTTTCAGATAAAAAACTCATAACAATTGCATCCGCCGTCAACGACTGGACGATCAAACCCGCAGGCACCGAAGGGTATAGAACCGCCGAAGTCACCCTTCATGGCATCGATACCAACGATCTATCGTCTAAAACCATGGAATGCAAAAATCACCCCGGCCTATTCTTCATCGGCGAGGTCGTAGACGTCACCGGGCATCTTGGGGGGTATAATTTCCAATGGGCATGGTCTTCGGGATATGCAGCAGGACGCAATGTATAAAACACGCTCTGAGCTCTGAGCTCTAAGCGACACTCACCTCAGAAGAAAGAACCATAATAATCTGGCGCCCTTCCATTTTCGGCTCCAGATCGACCTTCCCGACATCGGCAAGCTCGTCAATCATGCGCTTTAGCAAATCCATACCGATATTCTGGTGCGCCATTTCACGGCCACGAAAACGCATGGTCACTTTGACTTTATCACCATTTTCAAGGAATTTACGCGCGTTGCGCATTTTCACATTGTAATCATGCTCCTCAATCCCGGGACGGATTTTGACTTCCTTCACATCCACGGTTTTCTGTTTCTTACGCGCTTCAGAAGCTTTCTTCTGCTGCTCGTATTTATACTTACCGTAGTCGAGAATCTTGCAAACAGGAGGATTCGCATTCGGAGAAACCTCAACCAGATCCAAACCGGCTTCCTCGGCTAACTTAACGCCTTCAGCAACAGACATAACGCCCTTCATCTCTCCATCTTCACCGACAACGCGGACTTCCGCGGCTGTGATGTCTTCGTTGATGCGTGTTCCATCACCGCGTGGAGGTGGACGATTAGTATTCATGGGTCTAGCGATGGGTATCTCCTTATCTTGTTAAACCAAATATGTTCATTTTAAGTCTTAAATATTGGAAAATCATTAACACGGCTGTGATCTTTGTCAAGCGCGGCTTTTAATCCGGTAGGGGTATAAATTCATCATCCCCCGCGACTTTCTCAAATTTCCCGTTTTTCCAGTCTTCCTTGGCCTGCTCAATGCGCTCCTTGCTGGAGGCCACAAAATTCCACCAAACATGCCGCGGCCCGTCCATAACTTCGCCGCCCATCACCATCATCCGCAAGGGACCAAGGGCTTTGACGACCACCTGATCACCGGGATTGAGGATCAAAAGCTGCATCGGCTCGTACCTAACGCCTGATATCTCAATTGCGTTCCCCATAACATATAAACCGCGCTCTTCGGTCTCCACAGGCACCTCAAAAACCGCGCCCGCTTCCAAAACAATATCCAGATACAGCGTATCTACCAAACTCGGCACAGGCGAAGCCTTCCCCCACAAAGAGCCCATAATCACGCGCGCCCTCATACCGTCATATTCCATTTCGGGCAAATCCGCCTTCCCGATATGATGGAACTCCGGGTTCTGCTCTTCATGCGCTTTCGGCAACGCCAGCCAGGATTGAATACCAAACAAATCCGATGGGTTTTGCCGTACATCCGGTCCGGTACGCTCGGAATGGACAATCCCACGCCCCGCCGTCATCAAATTCACATCGCCGGGTGTAATGCGTATATCTGACCCTGCAGAATCCTTGTGATCCAAAGAGCCGCTAAACAAATACGTGACCGTCGATAAACAAATATGCGGATGCGGACGCACATCTAAACCTTTTCCGCTCACGAATTCACCCGGCCCGGCCTGATCCCAAAAAATAAACGGGCCGATTAAACGGCGTTCTTTGGCCGGCAAAGCGCGATGCACCTCAAACCCGCCAATATCCGCTGTCCGCGGAATCACAACCTGCTTCACCGGATCATCTTCGAGGTCCGCCTGCGCATCACATTCTATGTGCTGTAACGTACTCATCTTAATTCAAAATCCATATCATATAATTTAAATACGCCGCGAAACTCCCCCAAACAAGGGTTGGAAGAACCAGCAAAGCCGCAGGTTTATTAGCGCGCCACGCTTTAACAATAAATGCTAGCATAGCCAGATCAAACAAAACGATCCAGAAAAACCCGATGATCACCAAATGCGCGCCGAAAAACACAAAACTCCAGCCCCAATTCAAGAGCATCTGGACCCAAAATAATATAAACACATCGCGCTGCTCACGCTTTTTCCAAACCAGATATCCCGCAATCGCCAGCATGATATAAAGACACGTCCAAACAATGGGAAACGCAATATCAGGCGGCGTTAAGGACGATTTCTCTAATGTTTCATACCACGCCATATTGCCTTGCGTGACAACACCAATCAAAGCCGAAACAGCCTGAAAACCTAAAATCCATAAAAGAGGGGGCAAATAACGTTTCATATCTAAAACGGAGGCTTCGCTTCTTGGGCCAGAGCCGCAATCGCACCGTCCAAAGCCTCGACGCTTTGATCCTTCGATCCCAAACGCCGGATGGCTACGCTGCGCTCCTCGGCCTCACGCGCGCCGACAACAAACAAATTCGGCACCTTGGCCACCGAATGCTCACGCACCTTGTAATTGATCTTCTCATTGCGAATATCCAGCTCGACGCGAATGCCTGCCGCTTTCAACGCCTCATACACCTCACGCGCATAATCATCCGCGCTATCGGTAATCGTCGCCACAACGCATTGCACGGGCGCCAGCCACAACGGAAGCTTCCCCGCATAATTCTCAATCATAATGCCGATAAACCGCTCCAGCGTCCCCAAAATCGCCCGGTGCAGCATCACAGGCCGGTGCTTAGCCCCATCTTCACCGATATAGCTCGCATCCAGCCGTTCTGGCAAAACAAAGTCGAGCTGCAAAGTTCCGCACTGCCATGTTCGCCCAATCGCGTCCTTCAGATGAAATTCAATCTTCGGCCCGTAAAACGCCCCTTCATTCGGCAATTCTTCAAAGTCCAAACCCGCCGCATTCAATGCATCCCGTAGCCCCTGCTCGGCCTTATCCCAGGTCTCGTCAGTTCCCGCACGCGTATCGGGACGCAACGCCAGCTTCACATCCAGATCATCAAATCCAAGATCCTTATAAACTGCCTGCAAAAGCTCACAAAACGCGATCGATTCCGATGTAATCTGATCCTCGGAACAGAAAATATGCGCATCATCCTGCGTCATCTGCCGCACACGCATCAAGCCATGCAGCGCCCCATGCGCCTCATTGCGGTGACAACACCCGAACTCCGCCATCCGAATGGGCAAATCACGATAGGATTTCAAACCCTGCTTGAAAATCTGCACATGCGCGGGGCAATTCATCGGCTTCAAAGCCATCAGCTTTTCAAACGCCTTGTCGCTCACCACCGGCCCGTCCTCTTCAGTTGACGGGATTTCATCAGGCACCACAAACATATTTTCGCGGAATTTCCCCCAGTGACCGGACGCCTCCCACAATTTGTTATCAATCAGCTGCGGCGTCTTCACCTCGCCATACCCGGCGTCCTGGAGACGGCGACGAATATAGCCTTCCATTTGGTTATAAATCGTATAACCCTTGGCATGCCAGAACACAGATCCCTGCGCCTCATGCTGGAAATGGAACAAATCCATCTCCGCGCCCAGCTTGCGGTGATCGCGCGCTTCAGCCTCCTCAAGCTGCGTCAGATAAGCCTTCAGCTCATTCTCATCCCGCCATGCCGTCCCGTAAATCCGCGTCAGCATCGCCTTGTTTGAATCCCCGCGCCAATACGCGCCCGCAACCTTAAGCAGCTTAAACGCGGTTCCAACTTGCTTGGTGGTGGGCATATGCGGCCCACGACACAAATCAAGCCACTCGCCCTGCTTATAAATCTTGATCTCTTCGCTCTCGGGCAGATCTTCAATCAGCTCGACCTTATACATCTCGCCCTTGTCTTTGAAATAGGCAATCGCCTCATCGCGGTCCCACACCTCACGGGTAAAAGCCGCGCCGCGCTCAACAATCTTGCGCATCTCTTTTTCGATCGCTTCAAAATCCTCGGTCGAAAACGGCTCATTGCGCGCAAAATCATAATAAAACCCATTTTCAATAGACGGACCAATCGTCACCTGCGTGCCTGGAAACAACGTCTGCACAGCCTCCGCCATCACATGCGCCGCATCATGGCGGATCATCTCCAGCGCGACCTCACGGTCATCATCCCCACTACGCTTCACTAAACTGATAAATGAATTATGCAAAATGGGCAATGAGAGATCGCAAACCTCCCCATCGATCTTCACCGCAATCACGGCCTTCGCCAAAGATTTCGAAATGCTCTCCGCAATCTCCATCCCCGTCACGCCCGCCGCATACTGGCGCTGCGCCCCATCAGGCAAAGTAATAGTAATTTGATTTTCAGCTGCTTGTCCCATGGGAAGGAAATTATCTTTCAGACATCGCATTATCAAGCGTTTTGATGAAGGGTTTCAGCAAATATTGCATAATCGTTTTCTTACCGGTCAGAATATCAACGCTCGCAACCATCCCAACCTCAATCGGCAAGACTTCACCCTTACGCTTAAGCTCCGTCTCCTTGGTTCGCAAGCGCACAAGGTAATACGAATTACCCTTCTCATCCTCAAACGTATCCGCAGAAATGCTTGTAAGCTCGGCATCCAACCCGCCGTAAATCGCGAAATCATATGCTGTCAGCTTCACAACCGCCTTTTGCCCGGGATAGATAAAGGCCCTATCTTTCGGATTCACACGCGCTTCCACGATCAACCGGTCATCCTGAGGCACGATCTTAATCAAGTCCTCACCCGGACGTACAACCCCGCCTATCGTATTCACGGTGATTTCCTGAATTGTACCGTTCACAGGCGACTTAATCTCCGTGCGCGTCTTACGTTCTGTCAAAGCCGACAAACGCTCTTTAATTTCACTCAGCTCAATCAGCTTGGCCGAAAGCTCTGTTTGCGCTTGTGCTTGCGAATTTGTCTGTACTTCATCAATGCGGGCATTCGCCTCTTGCACCGCAGATTTTGCACGTTCCAGATTAGAATAATATCCATTCAACTCCGCCTGCTTCTCTTTAATCGTTCGCTCCAGCTGCAACAGCTCCAAAGGTGGCGCAGATCCACGCTTCACAAGGGGTTCGACCATCGCTTTCTCTTCACGTTGTAAAGAAATAACCCCGCGTGTGTCAGCAATGCGCGTACTGAGCTCCCGCACCTCTTGTTCGCGCTGATTAAGCTGCTGACGGAAAATATTGGTTTGGCTTTCAATCTGCGCCCGGTTCGCCCGGAACGCATTCAATTCCTCGGTCACGCTTTGCGGCACGCCCTTCATAACTTCCTCAGGAAACTCCACTGTCCCCTTACCTTCTGCTTCTGCCTGTAAACGTGTAATAGACGCCAAAAGTCCCAAATACCGGGCATTATTCGCATCAAAATCAGACGTCGCCTCAATCGCGTTCAAACGCACCAAAACCTGGCCTTCTTGAACGCGGTCCCCTTCCCGGACCATGAATTCCTCAACAATCCCCGCATCCAGCGTCTGCAGAGCCTGGACCTCGCTCGATGGGATAATCTTACCTTCCCCGCGTGTCACCTCATCCAGAGGCGCAAAACTTGCCCAAAACGCCAATACAATCCAGAAAAACGCAATAACCAACATTAAAATGTGTTTTGACAAATGCATATCATCGTCAGTGTCAAACGCACGCAAAGCATGCGCTTTCATCCGGCTGGCACTTTCCTTGGCCCAGTTTTCGCGAACGGCATGCCATTCTTCTTCGTCATTGATCGTGATGTTGTCATCAACCTGCGCGTCTTTTTCCGGTTTTTCTTTCTGCGCAGCTTTCTTGGCCTTAAGATTCTTGCGTTTGCGCTTTTCTTCCTTGCTCAACGCCCGCTTCTTCTTTTCAATACCTTCATCTGTGTAATCTTTATCTGCCATCCCTAAACCTCTGTATTCTCAGCAGACGTTCCGTACTGCTTGGCCTGTAGCTTACGAATGACATCATCCTTGGGCCCATAAGCCACAAGACGCCCGCGATCAATCAAAATCAGCTTATCAACAATGCTCAGCATCGCCCCCTTATGCGTAATCAAAATCGTGGTTTTATCCTGGCCAATCATCTCCAAGCGCTTGCGCAACCGATTTTCCGATGCCGGGTCCATAGACGCCGTAGGCTCGTCTAAAATCATAATCGGTGGGTCATACAAAAGAGCACGTGCAATCGCCACGGCTTGGCGCTGCCCACCGGAAAGCGACTCACCGCGCTCCCCAACTTGCGTATCAAGCCCTGCTTGAGAATCGCGCAAAAACTCCATAACGCCAGACAGCTCCGCAGCTCGCAAAACCGCACTATCGGGCGCAGTTTCATGCCCCATCGTAATGTTCTGCCGTACAGATCCAAAGAACAGCTGCGGGCTTTGCTGAACCGCACCCACATTCCTGCGCAAATCACCAGGATCAATCTGACGCACATCCGTTCCGTCAATTTGCACAGAGCCGCTTGTAGGCTCATACAGATTAATCAAAAGCCTCTCCAGAGTCGTTTTACCCGATCCAACCGCGCCAATAACCCCAACTCGATCACCGGGCTCAATAACAAAACTCATATTATTGAGTGCTGGTACGGACTGCCCTGGATAATTAAACACAACGTCTCGAAATTCAACGCGCCCTTGCGTATGTGGCATAGTCACAAAGTGTTTACCCGCAGGACGCTCAACCGGCTTCTTCATCAGATCATCAAGCTGATTAAGCGCCTGATTAGACTGTGCAAACCGCGTCATAAGCCCTGCAACCTGTGCCAACGGCCCCATCGCCCGGCCGGATAGGATCACAGCGGCAATCAAGCCACCCATCGTTAATGCCCCATCAGAAATAAGATAAACCCCGACAATCACAATAACCGCACTGACCAGCTGCTGAATCAAAACTGCCCAATGCGAAGCAAAAGCCGAAATCTGCCGTGACTTGACTGATGTCCGCGATGCCTTGTCCGTCAACTCTTCCCATGCGCGCTGTTTGTGGCCTTCTGCTGCCTGAACCTTAATTGTCTCAAGCCCAATAATGGTTTCCAACAAAAGTGCATTTTTCAAAGCGCTTTCATTCAAGGATTGCTTCACAACTTTCTGCAAAGGCCCTTGCAGATAAATTCCCATACCCACAATCAGCGGTATAGCCGCCAAAGGAACAAACGCCAACGGCCCGCCGATAATCCAGATAAACATAATGTACAAAAACACAAACGGCAGATCGATCAGCGCCACCATCGTTGCACTTGTAAAAAAGTCACGCAACGTCTCGAATTCTTTCATATTTGACGCCAAAACACCCGCACTCTGAGGCCTAGCTAGCATCGTCATACCCAAAATCTGCTCGAATAATTGCGAAGAAATAATCACATCTGCTTTACGCCCGGCATAATCCAGAAAATGCGATCGCAGATGTTTGAGAATAAAATCACAGAAATAGACAATAATAATGCCTACCGCCAAGGCCCACAACGTCTCGAACGCATTATTGGGTACAACGCGGTCATAGACATTCATCACAAACAAAGATCCTGCAACGCCGAACAAATTGATCATGACAGCCGCTATCGCCACCTCGGCATAAAGCGTTCTGTTTTGCCAAAACGTCGCCCAGAACCAATTCCGCCCAGTATCAATCTCCGATGGTCCCGCCCGGTCATCCGAACGCGCAATGGGTCGTAAAAAGAAGGCATATCCACTGTAAAGCTTTTTAAGATCATCAAGCTTCAAGAGCTGCTTTTCATCAGGCGTTTCCGGAAATTGTACTAAAAATTGCGTTTCCGGATGAATATCAACCGCGCCCTCGCCTTTTTGGCCCTTCTTCGGCTGTGGCTTATTATGCCCATCAGTGCGTTTAATCTCCCACAAAATACAGGCTTGTCCCTCTACCAGAGCCAACACACATGGCAAATTCGCAGCAATCGACAACGCGTCCAGAGATCGCTCAGTAAGCACCGCACTCATATCTGCACGCAGAGCGGCGCGAGTATAAAGTTCCGGGGTAATACCCGTTGGCGGAATAGGAAGACCGGCCGTCAGCCCCGCATTACTGGTACGGCGGCCATAATGCCCCGCCATAATCCGCAAACAATCTACCAAAGGCATACGAATAGCCATTCGATCTGCCTGCAACGGCCAGCTATCGGGATTTTCTGCCAATTCCTGGGATCTTGAAATCTGCTCCTGCGGAGCGCTGCCCGCATCCTGTGGGTCCATAGAATCACGACCATAGCCTTCCGAACGTTCATCAGAAGACTGCTCACCCTCAGAACCGTTTTGCGGCTCTATGGGCTTTTGGGATGGGTTATCCTGCTGATTGCTCACATCAACCCCATATCTTAGCGACAAAAATTAAAAGACGAAGGGGCACGTGAATGCCCCTTTTGAAAACGCCCTGTATTAGCGAGCTTTCAACCGCTCTTTTTCACTCCACATCTCACTGGAGGCAATATCGCTCTCGCGTGGATAAGGAACTTCAAGGGTCGGTAAAAGGCTGCCTTTGAGGGCTAGCAAGCGGTAAACCGCCAACATTTCTAAGAATTCTGAATTGATTGTATTTGAGCGTGAAACAAACAGCTCATTCTGCGCATCCAAAACATCCAGCAACGTTCTGCGGTCCAGGCTAAACTGGTCTTTATACGCTTTTACAACTTCTGTGTTTGCATCGGCCTGCGCCGCAAATTGCTTGGCGCGCTCACCGGCTGAAACCATTGATGCCCATGTCTGACGCACATCGTTTTCAACAGAACGCGCAGCCTCCGCGCGAGATTCTTTAGATTGCTGATGACGGTGAATAAACTCACGCACGCGCGCCGTGTCGCCGCCGCCGCGGTAAAGATTCCAGTTCATAACCACCAAAGCTGTTCCGCTCCGGTCACGGCCTTCAACACCGCCCAAATTGTGTCCCTGACGAGCATTCAACTGCAAATCAACCTGCGGATAGAATGTCGCTTTGGACTGCTGCGCTTCCGCATAAGCCACTTCAATGTCCGCCGCAAAAATATCAAGCGTCGGGCTGTGCGCTAATGTCTGCTCAACCTCTGTGTTCACATCCGCCGCTAAAACGTCATAAGGCGTTACGGGCAAAGTCAGAGGACCGGCCTCATCGCCAGTTTCTGTGCGGTAATCCGCTTCGGCGAAACGAAGAGATTCGCGTGTGCTTGCTTCTGTCGCGCGGGCCTGCGCGAGGCGTGCTTTTGCCTGCTCAAGGTCAGCCTGTGTTGTACGCCCGCCTTCCACGCCGGATTGGATCTGATCAAGAATATCGATATGCGCCGCCACGTTTTGACGCGCAATCATCAAAAGCTGACGCTGACGCATCACCTCCAGATAAGCTTCAACGATAGACAGACCGACAAGCTCGGCCGTCTCGCGCACACGGTTCGCAGAAGACACCACGCGGGCTTTCTGGCGGTCAACTTCGTATGCCGCATCAAAACCGTCAAACAAAAGCTGAGTGAGCGTCACGCCAGTTTCATAGCGCGCCAACGTCTCGTCATCATCACCTGCGCCTGCGCGTGTCGCCGGATCGTCACTATACTCGTAACCTGCATCCGCATTCACATCGACAGAAGGACGGAAGAGCGCGCGGCCCTGCTCCAATTCCTCATCAGTCGCACGGCGGCTCGCCGCTACTGTCCCATATTCCGGGTTTGTTGACACCCCGCTGGCCACGGCATCACGCAAAGTCACGCCCAATGAACGGTGAAGGTTTTCCTCGACCATTTCCTGCGCGCTTACAACGCTAGGGGCCATCCCAAAGGTAGCACCAGCAAGGGCAGCAACTGAAACAGTTAAACACAAACGACGAATAGAAGATCTGGAAGTCACGGGATATATCCTTTAATTTGTAACGCAAATTTTAATTATGGATGAGAGGCCGAAGCCGAATAAATTATCCACAGTATAGGTGTTGTGGATAATAATGACAATCCATAATTAACTCAAATGGTTTATGCATGTTTTCTGTAAAAAATGCAAGGAATTTAGCGGGAATATTTAAGCCCCCCTAAAGTCCCCAACCACCCACAAAAAAAGCCCGCATGAAGCGGGCTTTTTGAGTAAATTCAATATCATTAACGTGGGCCAACAGGCGCAGTCACAAACTGAAGATCAAGAATTTGTTGAAATCCCTGAATTTGTCCTGCTGTACAATTCCCATCATTGCCCATCGCCAAAAACGCACCATCAGATGCAACAACACCGGCATACCGATCATCCATATTAGGAACACCGTCAGGACGACCCGCACCGCGCCAAATACTCTCGCCACAGGCAGCTCTTTCAACAACAGTACCGCCCAAGCCCTCGATTTTAGCCTTAACAACATTGATGCGTCTTTGAGATAATTCAATATTATACGCATCATTTTCCGCACGATCTGCAGTACCAAAGACTTCAAAAACCGCTCCAGGTCTCGCTGCAACCAATGCCTCAAGCTTTGCGTTCGCCTCCGGCGTCAAAAGAGCCTCATCAAGGGCAAAGTTAAACCGCCCGGCGAGCGGACTACTCACAACAGCAGCCTCGTCACCTTTATCAGCAGTCTGCCCTACAACAACATCCCCGTTCCAAACATCGAAACCACTGTGGTCACGACAAACCATACCTTCTGCCACACCATCTGTAAGAACAATTTCGCCTTTCTCAGCCAGAGCTCTCAAATTCTCAGGACTAAGTTCGCGTTTCATAACCCTTTTAGCATCACCTGTGGGATTACCAGTAACCTTGTAGACAAGTTTTTCATTTACGTATCTTTGACCACACTCAAGGCCGGCAACCTCAATCCAATTGTCTTGCATCAAAGGTGCAGAAACAATAGGCATACCCACCGCAAGCTCTTTGCGCAACTGAGCAGTCCCGTTATCGTCGCCTGCCCCTGTCGCCGCCATAGCAGCACCAACAATTTTCGCACCAATTGGACCTAAAGCCATAATCATTCTCCACTCAAAATTAACTTAACAAAACATTAACAAATATTATGTTAAATGTCAAGTTTTATGCCACCATTGTTTGTTTCACAAGGTCATCAACGCTTACACCGGTTACACCCTCAAGGATTGCAATCGCATGAGATTCGCCGTTTGTATTGATCGAGACCACTGTATTATCGCCTTGCTGATCCGCATAAACGAAGCTCTTGATCGCGCTGTCGATGTTATCTGAGCTTTCGATTAGAGCAGAAAGATCAAGCGCGTCGCCTTCTTCGATGTTGAAATCACGGATTGCAACAGGGTTATCGTTGATCGCATCGAAGATGAAGGTATCTGCGGCTTCAGTTCCATACAAAATGTCCAAAGCAACAGAGTCAAAGACCGCATCAACGATATCGCCTTCTGAGCCATCTTCATATGTGAAGCGGCCATCAAGGATGATGTCGTTTCCGGCGATGATTTGATCAGAGGTGTTTGCTGTGAGATCAATGCTCTTGATTTCATAGCTTGCCAGACCAAGCAATTCAGACGCTTCGGAATAGCCGTTCTGGTTTGCATCCTGCCAGATCAAGAGATCCTGGAAGACATCATCGTTTGCGTCGATAATACCGTCTTCGTTTGAATCGTACTGGCTCAGGATTGAGAATCCGTCCACGCCACGCAATCCGAACAATTCGCTGTGATCGTTGATGATACCGTCTTTGTTGGCATCAAGCGCCAAGAAACCGTCATCGGCGGCAACCCAGCCTGTTTTATCAAGCTCACCATCTGGGCCGAGGTCGAAGAATACGCCGTCTTTGAGTGAGACAAGTTCAATACCGTCGTGATCGAGATCAAGAACAAGAGGTGTGTCGCCACCACGATCATCATTGTCTCTAGGGATAAACTGATATTTCGTGACAATCGTAAATGTCGCCGTACTTATATCACCATCGCCATCACGAAGCGTGTAGGTAAACACATTCGTACCTGCCGGGCGTTCAGTGCCGCGCCATGTTTCGACGGAATCTTGAACAAACTCCCATCCGCCCCATTTATTGATGCTTAATGTTCCCGTAGCACCCTTAATAGAGACCTTGCCGCTAGTACTTGGTACATCTTTTGTAACATTCCCAAATGAGATTTTTGTAATTTCATTGGGCTCATCATTGCTTCGGTTGTCGTTCTTAAGAACGCTGTCGAATGGTGTGGCTGGGCCTGCGCCGCCGCTGACAGTACCCAGAACATTGCCGACGAAGTCGTTTGCTGCTTTTGGCGCATCGTCTTTAACGTTGACAGTCAAATTACGGTTAACAAAATCACCATCGGCATCTCTCGCCCGCACACCAAAATTCAACGTAATGATGTCATTCGCATTATTCGCATCTTTGTGATCCAAAGAATGGAACTGTCTATAGGTATAATCGCCATCACTCTCAATCGTCAGCGTGAAGATCGTTTTTGACCCGGCCTTACCAGTATAAACACCGTTGGCAAATGTCACTGCGATATTTGTGCCTTCATGTGACAAGCTATTCCCTTTTAGAGATCCACCAGCAGAGAAACTACCATTCCCCAGGAATGTTCCGGGACCGTCATTGCCAAAGTTCGCTGCAAATCGGCCAGTCTCCGTAATGTTCAAGTTTGTTTCATCAACAATCTCGCTTGCAGGCGTTCCAAACACAGGAATATTATCAGCCCCCACTGTAATGCTGAGCGTCGCTGTATCTGTATCACCGTCAAAATCAGCCAACGTGTATGTGAACTGATCAACCCCGCCAGTATTGTTATTGCTGGCCTTATAGCTGAATGAACCATTCTGCTGGATTGTCAAAGTACCATGATCGCCATTGATCACACGGCCCGTAGATGGGATAGACACAACGCTGCCATTTTCAAACTGGATATGCGTGATTTTGCCGGACAAATCATTACCCTGATCGTCATTTGTAATCACGTTACCTGTCACCGTCGCGTTATCTGCAACAGAACGGCCATCATTCACCGCCACAGGGGCATCGTCTTTAACTTGAACAGTCAAAATACTATCGGCAGTGTCACCATCGCCGTCCTGTACACGAACACCAAAGTTCAGATTAATAATATCATTTGGATCAAAACGATTGGCATGATCGAGTGTCTCAAGCTGTCTGTATGTGTAATTACCGTTCGCAGCAATGCTCAAAGTAAACACCGTCACAGAACCGGCCTTACCGGTATAAACACCATTGGCAAACGTCACATCAATATTTGTGCCCTTATGAGACAGTGTATTGCCTGTCCGCGAGCCAGTAGAACCAAATACGCCGTTTCCAGTGAAGGCGCCAGGGTCATCATTACCAAAGTTTGCAACAAGTTGACCGCTCTCAACGATATCCAGATTGCTTTCATCAACGATTTCATTCGCGGGTCTCTGCAGCTCTGGCTGATCATCACCAATAACATTAATGCTCAAAACCGCACTTGAAAGATCACCATCGAAATCAGAGATCGTATAAGCAAACTGATCGACACCGTCCGGCGTATCAGCATTCGCTTTATAGCTATAGCTACCATTACGATTGATCGTCAATGTTCCGAACTGACCGTTAATAACAGTACCATCCGCTGTAATCGGCGTACCCGCAACCACAAACAAGCTTGCAGGTGTGTCTTCACCCTGATCATCATTTGCGATGATATTGCCGGTCACTGTCTGACCTTCATTCGCTGTATTAATATCGTCATTCGCGACAGGGCCAGAGTCCAAAACATTGATAGTCAACGTCGCTTCACTCATATCACCATCGGCATCTTTAGCAATAATCTGGAAGTTCAGAGCAATATTATCATTCGGATTCGATGAATCTGGATGATCCAAAGGACCACTTTGTGTGAATGTGTAATTGCCATCAGCGTCAACAACCAATCTGAAGATCTCAACGCCACCAGCAGTTCCAATAATTGTGGAATCGCCAACAGTGCTAGTCAAAACAGTATCACCACCAGAACGCAACGTTCCAACGCTAGACGTAAAGTTCGTACCATTGGTCTTCACACAGAACGAACCAGGCGCATCCGCACCAAAGTCAGCAGTAATTTTGCCATCAACGGTAATCGGACCAAGGTTGTCTTCATCAATCGTTTTGCTCTCCGCTGTTGGTGTCGGCGTATCATCAATAGGAGAAACAGTAACTGCAAACTCCGCAGTATCCTGATCGCCTTCTGAATCCTCAAGTGTGTATGTGAATTCATCAACACCATCAGGATTATTGTTATCCGGCGTGTAAGTATAAGCACCACTTTGCTGGATCACCAATGTACCAAATTGACCAAGAATTGTCGCACCGCCCGCAGTGACAGGAACCTCAGTGCCATTAAAGCTGATCGCTACAACTGTGTTCGGCGCATCTTCACTACCGATATCGTTATTCGTAACGTTACCGGAAATCGGTGTACCTTCGGTCGCGCTTGTTGTGTCGTCCAGAGCAACTGGAGCATCATCACGAACATTGATCGCGATCTTAGTTTGAACCGCATCACCATCAAAGTCGGTCACTTCGAAACCAAACTCAAAACGAATATTGTCATTCGGGTCTGTCGGATCCGCATGATCCAATGTCGCCAAAAGATCAAAGTCGTATGATCCGTCATTCTCAACTGTGAGAACAAAAACCTGCTCATCAGTAACAGTGTTCACAGCTTCGTATCCTGTCGCTGTCACGCGAACCTCAACTTCATCACCGCCTGATGTCAACGTTGTACCGCCACCGATACGCTCAATATTACCATTCGCGCTGACTTTACCAGGACCATCAACACCGAAATCGATATTCAATTTTCCAGTCGTTGTATCTTCACCAAGAACAGGGAATTTGAAATCTGTTTCATCAACAGTCATCTCACCCTCATCAGCCACAGGCGCACCATCAGGTGTCACACGAATAGAAAGAGTTGCCGTATCGCTATCACCTTCTGAATCCGTCAACGTGTAATTAAATACATCTGTCCCATCAGGATCACCAAGATCTGTCGCTGTGAATGTATATGTCCCATCACTGTTCATCACCAACTCACCCAGTGACGTCGTGATAGTTGCAGAACCACCAGCAGGAATAGTCTGGGTTGTGCCACCAAACTCAACTGATGTCACACTATTAGGTGTATCTTCACTCAAATCGTCGTTAGAAACAACGGAGCCTGTAATAAACTGACCTTCTTCCGCTCCATTCACATCATCAAATGCTTCAGGCGCATCATCAGCCACAGAAATTGTGATAGTTCCCGTATCTTCATCACCGTCAACACTCTGTGCAATAACAGCAAAAGAAATTTCGATTGTATCATTCGGATCATTCGGATCTTGGTGATCAAAATTAGTAAACTGCTTGTATGTATACTTCCCTGTGCCACCTTCAAGCGTAATCGTAAGAACGGGATCTCCGCCAGGAGTTAAGACACCTTCAATTGTTCCTCCGGTCAAGTTAAATAAAACCTGCTGCCCGTTTGAGCTTAACGTGATGGGATTACCATCGACAGTTACAACTGGGTCTTGAGCTACATCAAAAGAAATTGAGCCCAAATCAGCGCCAAAATCAGTTGTCACAACGCCAGATGTTGAGATCTCATCCACAACATCAAACTCGCTCTCATCAACATCACCAAAGCTGTCACCGATTTTCAAAACATCATCGGCAATCGTCACCTGAACGGAACCATCAACAAAGTCGCCATCGCGGTCTGTCGCACGCACACCAAACGCAAGCGTAATAACATCGCCTTCGTGATCAAGCGGTAAGAACTGCGTGAATGTGTAATCACCTTCCGCGATATCTGTGATCACAAGTGTAAACGCAATTTCGCCGCCCGCTGTTGTACCAGTATAAGTGTCATTCGCAGCATTCGAAGTCACCGTAATCACTTCGCCGCCAGATGTAATCTGAGTATCGTCCAGCGTACCGTCAAACGTCACAATATCATTCGCAAGAATTGTACCCGGCGCATCATTCCCGAAATCAACATTCAAAGAACCGTTGATACTCTGGTCACCATTCTCAAGCTCTGCTTCATCAATGTCTGTAAGACTCGCCGCTGTCCCCGTTGCCGCCACAGCCGCAGAAATAGATGCTGCAAAAGCAGCTGGAGATGGCGCAGGCGCAGCAGAAGGAAGGAAACTAGGGCCGTCATCCGCTACATTAATCGTGATAACGCCAGTAGCAGAATCACCATCAACGTCACTGATCGTCACACCAAAATTCAAATTAATAATATCGTTTGGATCAGAGTCATCAGCATGGTCGATGGCTTGTTTCAAAATAAATTCAAAGTTGCCGTCTGTGCCGATTTGCATCGTAAACACTTCGGTACCGTCACTGGCCGTCCCTGTGTATGTATCACCATTTAAACTCACAGTGATCGCTTTTCCATCAAAGCTAAGAACATTATTATCAACTGAGCCAGTCGCGGTAAAACTATTCGCGCCGGTTGGAACGATTGTTCCCGGACCATCTACACCAAAATCAAATGTTGCAACATCTTGAACGCTGGTGAAAATACCATTATCAAAATCTGCATCGCTTTCATCAACCGCGCCAAGGCCGCTGATTGAAACTGTTGCATCATTATCAATGATATTTGCTGTTAATGTTGCAGTGTCGCTATCACCATCAAAATCAGTCAATGTGTATGTGAATACATCTGTCTGCTGGCCGCTAACACCTTCATTGGAAGCATAAGTATAAGAGCCATCCGCAGAAATTGTGAGTGTTCCGAAATCTCCATCAATACTAACACTGCCCGTTGCCGGAACAGCAAGCGTCGTTGTACCGAACTGAACCTGTGTGACTGTTGCATCAACATCTTCACCTTCATCATCATTTGTGATGACATTCCCAGAAGCACTATCACCATCATTGATCGTACCGGCAGAGTCATCAACCGCAAAAGGCGCACTATCCAGAACGTCCACTTTAATCGTCGCGCTGTCTGTGTTGCCGTTACCGTCCGTTGCCAGAACGCCAAAGCTCAGCTGGATCGTATCATTCGGGTTTGTCCCATCCGCATGGTCTAAAGGCTCATTTAATGTGAATGTATAAGTCTTATTGGTAGAGTCGATTACAAGTGTGAAAACAGTAACACCGTTCGCAACACCTTCATAACCATTCGCTGTTGGGTTAACAGCAACCGGAACACCGTTGGAGCTCAGCTGACCATTCGCCGCAGAACCACTGAAACCGTTTGTTCCATCTGGCGTAAGCGTAACGTTACCGACAAAATTAACATCGATATCATCACTCACGCTTGTCGCAGGATTCAAATTATCTTCATCCACGCTCTTAACAGCGTTCCCACCAAATACTGGCGCAGAGTCATCAACATTAATCACAATAGTACCCGGCGCGCTGTCACCATCAAAGTCGGTGATATTCACACCAAACTCGAGTGAAATGCGGTCATTCGGGTCATTAGGATCTGCATGATCAAGCGTGCTCAGCAATGTGAATGCATAAGCGCCGGTTGTAGCATCTGTAATCTCAAGTGTGAAAATCGTATTACCATCTGCATCAACGCCCTTATAACCATTACCATCAAGCGTAACAGTGATAGGGCTACCTTCAGAAGACAAAACGTTACCCTTCACAGAACCGGTCGCCTGGAAATCATCATTCGCATTAATTTCACCAGGGCCATCTTGACCATAATTCACAAGGATCTGAGGATTGATCGTAATCGGACCAAGATTATCTTCATCAACGGTGCGCTCATCACGCGCATTTGGCGCAGGACCATCATCCGCAACATTAATTGTCAGGATCGTTGTATCCGTGTCATCGTCTGAATCCTTGGCAATAATACCAAAATTCAACGCGATAACATCATCCGGATCAGTTGTATCTGGATGATCCAAAACGCCGCTTTGTGTGAATGTATAAGACCCATCTTGGTTAACAACCAGTTTGAAAATCTCGTTGCCGCCTGCGCTACCAATAAATGTCTGGTCATCAATCGCGTTAACATCAACTGGAACACCGCCAGATGTCAGCGTCGCAACGCTGGATGTGAAATTCGTGCCCGTTGTCTGTACACAGAAAATACCAGGACCATCATTGCCAAAATCAGCAACAATTGTGTCGTTGACAACAATCGGACCCAAATTCGTCTCATCAATATTCTTCGCCGCAGGATCAACAATCACCGGAATATCATCCGCAGGAGGCGCAGGATCTTCGATAAACAAAAGATCTGTATTAACGTCAGGAATATTAAATTGAAGAGCTGTCGGATTAATTGGGCCCACATCTTGTAATGGGACAACAGGCGCTGCAGAGAAACTACTCTGAAAGCCAAAACCACGACCTTCCGAACCACCACCGGTCTCACCGGCAGCAGGCTCGATCTCAGCAAGAATATCTGCAATATTAGGCTCACCAGCTGCAGGCTCAAAGGCAGCAATCTGCTGAACAATCACAGCTTCCGGCTCAACCTCTGCAATAACTTCAACCACAGTTTCACGAATCTCCGCCTGTGGCTCTTCCAGAGCATCTTCCGCAGGAACGGTTTCAATAACTTCAACAACCTCTTCCGCAACAACGATGCTCTCACCGCTGAAAGCATCACTGAATGAGAAAGACGCAGGCAAATCACCCGCAGTGGCTTCACCAAAACCAATGAGCTTAATCAATGATCCATCTTCAAACGCAACCTCAAGATTGCCGTCTTTTTGAATAAAGGATGTCGGCGTCTCTTCCGCGAAAGTAAAAAAGTACTGCTGGCCAGGCTGCACGCTCACTTCATTTGTTGCCCCGGTTTCTGGCTTGGAAATAACGATGGGGGCGAGAACGCCCGCCGCAGCGTCACCTGTAACAACCACACATGGGCTGTTATTGATCGGCATATCCGCACTGTTATTTTCAACAGGCTTAGAAGCGTTTTGTGAAGCAGTTTGATTAGTTTCGGCCATAATTTACTCTCCTTAGTACAAACATCCGTTTGCGAGCACACATTAATCTTTTGTTAATAGAAGTGTCATATTATTAACAAATCCTTAAAGACTTGTCAACAATTATGTCAATAATAGGCTGCTGATCATTTTGCTCAACCCGAACAATTGATTAACAACTGCTTTGCCTTCTATTCTCTGCATGGTTGGACATATACAAACCACAAATCCAAACCAAATGAAAGAACTGTCTGCACTAATAAGACGGAAAAACGATGATTCGCGTTCCATCAAACATGAAAAAAATGAACCGTCCCTCCATATCAACCATAATTCAGAGCCGAATCATGCCAGAATCACCCCAAAACCACCTAAGAATGGGATAAGAATCAGGGCCAAAATAGCTTTGGATTCGAAAAAAATGCCTTCATTTAGACCTCTAGAATCATAAATTTCAGTCCTCCAGCAAAAAAAATTAAAAAAATTTTACCTGTTTATAAACTGTGGATAGTTGTGTTGAAAAACCGGATTCTAAAAATAAAAAAAGCATGTTAAGAAGAGTAACTATATTTCAACATCTGGCACCGCAACAAAAGAAAATTACAAAAAATTGAAAAAAGGACTCGACTCATGGTCACGTTTTTGTCCATTCTGTAATGGCTCAAGGCGACAAGGAAACTTGATCCGCTCTAAAGCAAGTCAGTTTGGTCACTGACTGGGTTTTTGGACCAATAAAGCTTCGGCTTTACCAAAGGCTTAAGGGACTTAAAAGTTTTAAAAAGACTTTGTTATTTCAGACCAGTGGTTGCGCACTTCAAAACGTTTACGAGAAATAGCAAAGCAGCTTTGTAAAACGTTTGTATTAAGTTCTAAAATATCGGTTTTTACGCGTTTTAAAGCCGGTGCGTGGTTGATCACACGATAAAGACAGATGGGGGTTCATCTGTACAGGTTGCGAAAAACATGTCTTGCTATCATGTTTAAAACGTCAGCCGAGATCTGAGCCAAACTTATGATCTTTAATCTGATTAAAGTTTCATAAGAATGCTTCCCAAACGACCCCGGTGTTTTGCTTGCTGGTTTTCGGTTTGCCGAAAATAGTAACGAAGCACCGGGGTTTTTTGTGTCTAAATTCCGCCCACACCATCTGCCCATAAAAAAGGCCGTATAACGCGGCCTTTTTCAAAAAATCAATACATCTAGAAGCTAAGTCTCTTAGCACTCTTAATCTGGCCCTGACTCTTGATCTTATCAAACAGCGCATCACTCACGGGTGTATCAACCGCCACCAGGCAAATCGCGCCGGATTGATTGTCCTTACGGCCCAAACGGAAATCGGCAACATTCACGCCTTCCGCACCCAATAATGTCCCAAGCTCTCCAATCATACCCGGCTTGTCGTCATTACGGATGAAGATCATGTTCGGCTGCAAAGCCACCTCAATCGGCACACCTTCGATATTCACGATGCGCGGCTCTTTCCCGGTGAACAATGTCCCTGTGACATTACGCTCACGCTCGGATGTCGTCACGATCACATTGATCATGCTGCGCCAGTTCTTTGGCTCATCGTTATAGCTCTGCTTAATCTCAATCCCGCGGGATTGGGCGATTTGCGTCGCATTCACCATGTTCACGCTTTCCGTTTGCTGCGCCAAAAGGCTTGCCAGCAAGGTCGAAGTAATCGGATCTGTATTCACCTGCGTAATCGTGCCTTCATACTCGATCTCGATTTTCTCAATCGCATGCTCTGTGATCTGCCCGGCAAAGCTACCAAGCTGCTCGGCCAGTTTCAGATAAGGCTTCAGCTTCGGCGCATCTTCGGCGGAAATCGAAGGCATGTTCAGCGCATTCGTCACGCCGCCATTAACCAGGTATTCACTCATCTGCTCGGCAACCTGAAGCGCCACATTCACCTGCGCCTCTGTCGTCGCCGCGCCAAGGTGAGGCGTACAAACAACGTTTTCATGACCGAACAAGATATTCTCTTTCGCCGGCTCAACTTCAAACACGTCCAACGCCGCGCCCGCAACCTTACCGTTATCAAGCGCTTCTTTAAGGTCCGCTTCGTTGATAATGCCGCCGCGCGCACAGTTAATAATGCGAACGCCATCTTTCATCTTCGCGATAGTTTCTTTGCGGATCAAATTCGCTGTCTTGTCGTTCTTCGGCACGTGAATCGTGATGAAGTCCGCCTTTTCAAACAACTCCTCCAGCTCAACCTTCTTCACGCCCAAAGACGCCGCGCGTTCTTCGGTGAGGAACGGGTCAAACGCAATCACATTCATCTTAAGGCCAACACCGCGAGTAGCCGCGATCCCGCCGATATTACCGCATCCGATAACGCCCAGAACTTTGTTATAAAGCTCGGTCCCCATGAATTTCTTCTTTTCCCATTTCCCGGCATGCGTACTTTCATTCGCCTGCGGAATTTGACGCGCCAGCGCGAACATCATCGCAATCGCGTGCTCAGCCGTCGTGATCGAATTCCCAAACGGTGTATTCATCACAACAACGCCGCGTTCCGTCGCTTTGGGCACATCGACGTTATCAACGCCGATCCCTGCACGACCAATAACCTTAAGCTTCGTTCCTGCTTCCAGAACTTCGGCCGTCACAGTTGTCGCCGAACGAATAGCCAAGCCATCGTAATCGGAAATAATTTTCAGTAAGTCTTCGGGGGAAAGGCCGGGTTTAAAATCAACGTCAACGCCGTTTTTCTCAAAAATTTCCACAGCCAGTGGATCCAGCTTATCGCTGATTAATACCTTAGGTTTAGACATCATTTTCTCCTATTTTTGTCTTGTATAGGTAAACAGGCCTCAACTGATACTCCTGCGCCGCACACAAGTAAAGAAAAATAATAAGCAGATGTCTTAACCGACTTTAGGAAGGTTAAACCACCAGCAATCGCCAAAGCGATTGCGTAAAAAAGCTTTACACAACGCTTTAAACCTGTCACACATGTCCCAGATTTAATAAATGCTCTCTTAACATTGAGATCAGAGCTTACAGAAAAAGTATCCGCTTCCTAAAGCGAGATACGTGAACATCAAAGACTTGATAGTCTTAATCCTCACTTTTTTCCGCAAAGTTCACATTTATAAATGAACGAACCATAAGAAGATTTGACCCTGGCACGCTGTGTGTTCGGGCAACTTTGCTGGAACATATATAAGAAAGAATAATACCCATGAATAATTTCGAAGGCTTTGGCCTATCCGATGCGCTGAAAGCATCACTAACAAAAATGAATTATACCGAGCCGACCCCCATTCAGGTACAAGCCATCCCCTTAGCCCTCAAAGGCCATGACATATTAGGCTCGGCGCAGACCGGGACAGGCAAGACCGCCGCCTTTAGCATTCCACTGATCGAAGCATTATTACGCTCGCCACGTGGAACGGCGCTTGTTTTAACCCCGACACGCGAACTTGCCAAGCAGGTTTTGGATGTTATCCATCAACTCTTGGGCCACAAAAGCACGATCAACACTGCCTTTATCATCGGCGGCGAGGCTTACGGCAAACAAATGCAACAACTGCGCGCCAATCCGCGCATTATCGTGGGTACACCGGGCCGCATCAACGACCACCTCCAGCGCGGCTCCTTAAAGCTGCATGACACGGGCTTTCTGGTTCTGGATGAAACAGATCGCATGCTCGATATGGGCTTTGGCGTTCAGCTTGATAAAATCGTTGAGTATCTCCCTGCTAAACGCCAAACATTAATGTTCTCTGCAACATTACCGCATGGGATCATTGCAATATCCGACAAATATTTGAACAGCCCCAAACGCGTTTCAACAGGAGAAACCAATGTTGTCGCTACAAATATAAAACAAGAAGTCATTCGCATTGAACAAAGCGATAAATACCAGGAGCTTCAAATCCAGCTCAACGAACGTCAAGGCTCTGTAATTGTCTTTGTAAAGACAAAATATAATGCCGATAAAATGGCCAAAAAATTACGTCAGGACGGCTTTACATCAGAAGGCCTGCACGGAGACTTGCGCCAGAACAAGCGGGATAAAGTCATGCAAAATTTCCGCAGCATGAACTTCAGGGTCTTGGTTGCGACGGATATCGCCGCGCGCGGCCTTGATGTTCCGCACATTGAACATGTCATCAATTATGACCTGCCCCAAGTTGCGGAAGATTATATCCACCGCATGGGCCGCACCGCCAGAGCGGGCGCGCAAGGGTCCGCAATCAGCTTTATCTCCAATCAAGATGGCCGCAAATGGCATGCAATTGAGCGGTTATTAAACCCCGAGGCCGCGAACGATCATAAAGACCGTCCGCAGGGTAAAAACAAAGCCCGTAAGAAGCCTTACCGCGGACGTCCCCAAAACGATCAAAAATCCTTTAACGCCAAATCTTCTAACGCCAAAGCGTTTCAGGCAGAACAAAGCTCGGAAGGAGACCAGGGCCGTTCACAAAAATCTTATAAAAAGCCGTATAAAGACAATAACCAAAATGTTGAAAAGCCATCCGGCGAAAGACAAGATCGTAACGCGCAGCAGCGCACAGAAAAGCCGGCAAACCCTTACATCAAGGATCGCAAAAAGGACAAAAAACCGAACAATGCGAAATCTGCTAACGGCAAAAAATACGCCGGCAAAAAATCCGGGGGCTTTAAATCGGGAAAACCCAACACAAATGGCGCAAGCCCTATGAAGAGGCGTTCAAAGAATAAATCTGCACCACGAAAAGCGGCATAAGACACAAGCGGGCCAATTTATTACGCATTGGCCCGTTTTAACCCATCTGCCTAAGCCGCCTTTTGCGCCTCTTCCTTCGCCTTGGCGGTTTCGAACGCCCAATTAAGCCATGGGCATAACGCCTCTACATCATGACCGCTAACGGTCGCCCCGCACCAGATCCGAAGCCCGGGAGGCGCATCGCGGTACCCGGCGATATCATAGGCCACATCTTGCTCATCCAGCAATTTGCACATTGCCTTGATGAACGGCGTTTTGGCATCGTCCGCCAAGCCATCAAACCATGGATCTACAATTTTTAAACAGACGGACGTTGTTGAGCGGATTGCAGGATCTTCGGCCAAAAATTCGACCCATTCGGTTTTGTTGACCCAGTTTTCGATGGTTTTATAATTCTCTTCGCTGCGCGCAATCGTCGTGCGAAGCCCGCCGATATTCTTCACCCAGCCCAGAGCATCGAGGCAATCCGCCACCGCCAGCATAGAAGGCGTGTTGATCGTTTCACCCTTAAAAATACCCTCAATCAACTTGCCTTTTTTCGTCATGCGGAAAATTTTCGGCAATGGAATAGAGGGCGTATAGCTCTCAAGACGCTCCACCGCACGCGGAGACAATACAATCATCCCATGTGCCGCTTCACCGCCCAAAACCTTCTGCCAGCTCCATGTCGTGATATCCAGCTTCTCCCACGGCAAGTCATACGCAAACACCGCAGAGGTCGCATCACAAAACGTCAAACCCTCGCGCTCTGCCGAAATCCAATCACCATTGGGTACGCGCACGCCCGATGTCGTCCCGTTCCAGACAAACACCGCGTCATTCGCAGGATCCGCTTTGGACAAATCCGGCAGCTCGCCATATCCGGCTTCATAGCTATTCAGATTCTCAATCTTAAGCTGCTTTGTCACATCCGACAGCCAGCCGGAAGAAAAACTCTCCCACGCAAACACGTCCACGCCGCGCGCACCCAGCATACTCCACATCGCCATCTCAAACGCACCTGTATCGGACGCCGGAACAATCCCCACCAGATAATCATCGGGAATCCCCAATAGCTCTTTTTGCTTATCGATCACCTCTTTAAGCTGCGCCTTGAGCGGACCCGCGCGGTGTGAGCGGCCTAGCTTCGCTAATTTCACAACATCTTCAAAATTCCATCCCGGCCGCTTCGCGCATGGACCGGATGAAAAACAGGGATTCTTAGGTTTGCTATGTGGCTTGTCCATAATTTTACGCTCTTTCCGTTTGCGGCTATTTAAGAAATACAACTAACCCTTTTCATTTCGGGCACTATCAGATAAAAAATTTTACTAAGGCCTGTCCAGTTCTTTTTATTACAACCGCTAACAAATAGAAACTTTATGAGCGCTATACTAACCTTTGTTGCTTCTGATCCGAAAACAAATTCTTTGACCACATCCCATGTCAAAGAGGCGGGAAAGATCGCTGAGTTCTATAATCTTGAACTCACCGGTAAGCCCGTATGGCTCGCCAGCGACAAAGCCGCCGACGTCGTTATCTCGCAAAAACCTAGCAGCGCGCTGCTCGCCCACTTACGCGAAACTCTGGATGCGGACAAAATCGACCTGTTTGTCAGCGATCCCGGCAACCGCACCAAAAAACTGCTCCTCGCCGATATGGATTCCACCATCGTCGCCGAAGAAACCTTGGACGAACTTGCCGCCTTTGCGGGACTGAAGGATCAGGTCGCGGAGATCACCGCGCGCGCGATGAACGGCGAAATTGATTTCCACGGCGCGATTAAGGAACGCGTCCTCCTGCTCAAAGACCTCCCCGTCAGCGCCCTGCACGAGACATTAGAGGCCACAAAGATCAATCCCGGCGCACGCGAACTCGTCGCTACAATGAAGGCCCATAACGCCACCTGCGTGCTGGTTTCGGGCGGGTTCCCCTTCTTCACAAGCGCGATTGCTGAAAAAGTCGGCTTCGACCACAACCACGGCAACACGTTGGGCATCGAAAACGAAGCCCTCACCGGCCTAGTCATCGAACCCATTTTGGACAAATTCGCCAAAGTCGAGTTTTTGGATAAATATTGCGCCGAGCTGATCCTCAATCCTGAAGACTGCATGACCATCGGCGACGGCGCCAACGACATCCCCATGCTGAAAAAAGCTGGCCTTGGCGTAGGCTATCGTCCCAAACCCGCCGTCACAAAGGAAACCCCCAACCTCATCGTCCACGGCGACCTCTCCGCCGCCCTTTACGCGCAAGGGTACGGAGAACGGGATATAGTGACAACCTAGTTCCCATAATCTCCTAACCCTTCCTTAACCCACTGGCCGTAAAATACACTGTGCGGTATAGTCTATTCGCATCGCTGCGTTCCCGTTTCATATCTTCGCATAATTCTATAATTAATTTTACATAATGCGAATTCTTGTGAGACACAAATTTTATAGTAACATGCGTTTTTCGAGCCGATTTGGTCTCTCACTAGGCACGAGGAGCGCAGCGTATAAGACATACGTAAGCGATCGAGTAACAACGTGAGAGGACAAATTGGGAAGAAAAAATGACCGAACAATGGCAATATCTGGTAACGAATTCAGAGCTCGAAGACCTCATTACGGCCTATTGTAATGACTTCACGCAGCTTGCCAAAGCCGGGCGCTTCGGCCCGATTTCCGGCCGTGACCGCGAAGTCGACGAAACCATCCTCATTTTGCTTCAAAAAGGGCGTAAAAACGCAGTTCTTCTAGCCCCTGCCGGGGTCGGTAAAACTGCGATGGTTATCGCACTGGCCCAAAAAATCGCCGCCGGAGACGTTCCCGATTATCTGCTTGATGCCCGCGTGATAGAGGTCGACCTCGCCCGCATGGCCGCAGGAACAACCGGCCCCGCACAATTTCAGGAACGCTTCATCCCGCTGTGTAAAGGGATCGCCGAGCGTTATCACAATCCCGAAAACCCGCGCATCATCCTCTTCATCGACGAAATCCACCAGATCATGCCGACCTGCAGCGGAAGCTCATACGCAGGGCTTTCCGATGTGATGAAGCCCTATTTAACCGCTGGTGACCTGATGGTCATCGGCGCGACAACACTGGACGAATTTCGCATGTATGTCGCCGAAGACCCGGCCCTTGATCGCCGCTTCCAAAAAGTTTTCCTCAGCGTGCCCAACACGGTCGAGACTTACAACATTCTCAAAGCCGTGCGCAAAGGCCACGAAGAGCACCACGGCATTTCCGTGTCCAATTTCTGTCTCATGCTGATCGTCTATTTAACCAATGAGCATATGCGCAAACGCAATCAGCCCGATAAATCCATCATCACGCTGGATTCCGCCATGGCCTATCACGTCAAAACTCACGGCAAAGGCAAGGATCTGGATATGGAATCCATCTATTACATGGTTGGCCGCGAAACCGGTTTGAACAAACAAGCCCTGCACGATGAAAAACTCGTCCAGCGCATCCATAAACATGTCGATGAACTTGAAAGCTCCGGCCTGATTTATTCAATTTAAGAAAAACGTCACTAAATGTCATTTCGAAGCGAAGCTGAGAAATCTCACTTTATAGCATGAGATCCCTCACATACGTTCGGGATGACAGATAAGAAATGACAATTTATTTAGGAGCCTTAAAAACTTTAAACCCCTGCCCCTCATGAACTTTGCGCACATCCGAAAATTTTTGCTGCAGCACATCTTCGTATGGTAATTGATTATTCGCCACAATCCACAACGCCCCGCGCGGCTTCAAACACTGATGCGCGCTATGAATAAAAGCCACACCAATATCGCTATCGCTCTTTTTCCCTTCATGAAACGGCGGGTTCATAACAATGAAATCAAGCCCCTTCGGCACGCCTTGGGTCTGCGTTAAATCCGCCCAAACCCCTTGCACGCCGCAATTCTGCTTCGCCGCCTCCACCGCACGCCAATCCGCATCAATGGCATAAAGCGCCTTCACACCGGGACAATGCTGCACAACATGCGCAGAGAGATATCCATACCCGCAACCAAAATCCGCGCCCGTACCTTTAAGATCATCCGGCAAATGCTGCAGCAAAAGTGCCGAGCCTTTATCCTCCTTATCCCATCCAAAAATACCGGGCTGCGAGAGATACGTGCCATCCAAAACCGTTTGCACCGCGCCGACGCGCAAGGCCGCCTCGACTGCACCCGCATCAGCCCCGCCCTTGCGCACCCATACCGCGCGCGCTTTGTGCTTGGATGCAGAACTCAAATCGTTCAACCCCAAACCCTGCAGCATCTTTTGAATCCGCGTCCCGCCCGCTTTATTCTCCGCCGCACACACAAGCAGCCCACCCTCCTTAAGCGCACGCAAACCACATGCGATCCAATACAAAGCTTCCTGCACATTTTTCGGCAAACATATCAGCACAAGGTCATAACGCTGCGCGTCAAAATCCATCGCCTGAGCACACACAAACCCCCGCGCCTCTAACTGCGCCGCATAGGGCTTAAACCCTTGCTGCAACGTGTGAGAGCCCGCGCAAAGCCGCTCCATCGCGCTATGGTATTGCGCATTGATAAACAGCGTATTGCCTACGCCATCCGGCCAGGGCAAATCGCCCGTTTCAAAAGGATAAAATAATGTCTCCAGCGCAGCATTCATGCGCAAAACAATATCAGGAAATATACGATTAAGCTACAAGCTGACCATTATTGATCAAATCAGTCAGCGTACCTTCAATCCCGTCAACCACCAGCGCAATCGCAGTAAACGCACCGCCGATATCACCGTCCTGATTAACGCTAATCAAGGTGTTATCGCCGCTATTGGTCAACTGAACAAAATTCTCAATCAAATCGCCAATCCCGGAATTAAAGAACAAAATCGCACTAAGGTCGAGGACATCACCGCCGCCTTCTTCGAAATCATAAATCGTATCGACATTCGCATCCAAAACACTAAAGCGGAATGTATCATTCCCAATCCCGCCATAAGCATGGTCCGCGCCATCTCCGATGATCAGCAAATCGTTCCCGCCTTCGCCATAAAGAATGTCATTCCCGGCGCCGCCATTGATCGTATCATTCCCCATTTCCGTGGAGTCGATGTGAACAGTATCAATATCAAGATCGAACATCACATCTTCAAAATCCGCATCCCCCAAATTGGGCAAATCTTCAAACCCGATGCGCAGAATATTATTCCCAAATTCCGCAACGGAACCCGACACCGCATGCGTCTCACCATCACCGTTAATCGAGTTATCACCACCGCGTGCCGTAGTGTGATAATCAAAACCTTTAAGCTCTTTAACCGTCACACCATCGTCATAAACAGCACTAACCAAATTGCCATCGTCGGTAACTGTTGCCACGCGTTCATTTGCACCTCCAAAATCATAAATAAACTTCACATTGCCCTCACCGGTAATATCCAATCCGGAATAACCGCTGTTTTTGCGATCACCATCCGCAATAATAAAGAAACCAAACTGGCCGCCATCTTCCAAAAGCGGTAAATCGATCTGATGCGCTGCACCAAATCCCGCCGTTTTAACATTGGCCCAAAGTACGCTGGCATCTTGAATACTACCGTCTTCGGCTATGCGATATATCCCCAACGTGTTGTTATACCCTGCTTGGCCTTCTCTAAACGTAATCGTCGCCGTTGTGTCATAAGTCAGTGTTAAATCACCACTCAAAACACCCAGCGCATTTGTCCCCGGAGGCACCAGATTCGCAATATTCACATTGGATTGCAGGTCAGGAAAGCTGACATTCTCTAAAAACTCTTTATCAAATGTACGAAGGCCTAAATCCGTCCCACCGTAAAGAATGTCATCCCCGGCATCACCAATCACATTATCATCGCCTTCGCCGCCAAAAATCTGGTCATTATCATCGCCGCCGCGCAGCGTATCATTACCCGGTCCGCCATCAATGATGTCATTACCACTAGACCCTGTAATCAAATCACTTCCGGCATTCGCCCATAGAATATCATCGCCGGCCCCACCAAAAATCGTCACATTGCCGTAGGTCGTATCTTTATCAGCAAGATTGATAACATCGCCGCCATTTCCTGCCAGGAACACCTCGACATTCTTCACCAGCTGCACGCCAACATCATTTTTAAGGCTCAGGAAATCCCCAACATTCGTCATCAAAAGCGTATCAAGACCAGCAAAGCCGTCATACGCCGTATCGTTGACGTTATATTCATCATCAATATCAAATTCTTTACTACTGTAAGGATTAACCAAAGTGGTTGTGACCATTTGCAAGGTCCCACTAAAAAGGATTGTATCGTCCCCATTCGTCGCCATTATAAAACACCCCGTTTTTATGATTTTGAGCAGGCTTTCCCCAAGCCAATGCACTTGCCCATACTTAAGGATACAACGAATTTAGTTAACATTTTATGTAAATTTTTGATAACTCAGTCTATTTTTTTGATAAACACACAAAAAACACTAAAGTATTGAAATAATATTACTTTTTCCAGGCCGGGAGTGTACGGCCCAGCAAGTTTTCCAGCTTTAAAACCTCAGGCAAAAGCCGCTGCGCCAACCATATTTTCGCTTTTTGTTCACTATCCTTTTGTGTGGGGGCACTCGCACCTTTAGATATAATTTTCTGCATCATAAAACTAGCCATCTCTTTTATACCTTTTTTAGGCATGATCTCATGCACGGATAGCCCCAAAAATGCCCTAATATTATCAAAATACGCATTCTCATCTTCCTGCACATCTTCATAAAACTGCACCTCAAACGCATCGCCTTTAAATACTTTAAACCAGTTTTCCAAATGATCCGCATACCGGCTGGCGTACAGGATTTGCGGTGCCTGCTCCACAGCCTCCTCAATAGAACCCTTGACGATACCGTATTTGAGATAGTCTCTATAAACCGCGTAAGAGCGCTCTACTGGATCCCTAAGCGGGCAAATAAACTTAATATCTGCTCCAAATAGCTCAAAAACCCGCTGCGGTGCGTCGGCATTATCAAATAAGGTTGTCGTAACCTCCGCCACCAACGCATGATGACCCTGCACATTAAAATGCTCTTCATAAAACTCAATGCCGCGGTGATAATGCCGATCAAAAAAGAACGTCTCTTTAACATCAAATGGCAAGCACACATCCGGACGATTCTGCAAATAAGCATAAAGCAGATCAGACCCTACACGCTGCGGACCCATAGATAGGGCAAATGGCTTTCCAAAAATTGAGGTCATAAAAAATGCGCCCACTTTCAAGGTTGAAACGCAGAATAATACCATACTCAGACTACCACAATCGCAAACAGCACCCTATATTATATCTTCTGCTTGCCAGAGCCGCTTAAGGACTATACTGATATCTGCCATGGCGAATGAAAAAACACCCAAGCCCCTCCCCTATGCGAATAAAGGCGATCTTACAAACGGACCGGTAAAAAAGCACCTGATCCGCCTGACCATTCCTATGATCTGGGGCATACTGGCTGTCATCGCCGTGCAGCTCGCCGACACATATTTCATCGGCCTGATGGGCGATACCGATGTTCTGGCGGGGATCAGCCTGACCTTCCCCGTCACCATGATCATCACGCATTTGGTCTTCGGCATTAACATCGCCATGTCTTCGGTCATTTCACGTCTGATCGGTGAAAAGAAGCTGGATGAGGCCCGCATCGTCGTTCTTCACGGCATCATGATGGCCTTCACCACTTCTGCGACAATCGCCTTTTTATGCTTGGTCTTTTTAGAGCCCCTATTCCACGCCTTAGGCGCCAACGAACATACATGGCCGACAATCCAGCAATACATGCCCATCTGGCTTCTGGCTTCTGTCATTCTCTCTGTCCCGGTGAATGGAAATTCCGCCATCCGTGCCAGCGGCAACGCGCTCATCCCCGCAATCGTCATGAGCACAGCCGCCCTTGTGAATTTCATTCTCGACCCACTCTTAATTTTCGGCCTGATGGGCTTCCCCGAACTAGGCGTAGAGGGCGCTGCCATCGCAACGCTTATCGGCTATATCTGCGCTTTTGCAATGGGCGTTTATTTCCTCGTTTTCAAAAAGAAACTCGTCGCCACAGACGGTCTATATCTGGATAAATTCAAAGCCTCCATGAAACGTCTCGTCGTCATCGCCATTCCCGCCGGCATCGCCAACATCATTGTCCCGGGAACCAACGCCGTTGTCTTCGCCATCCTCGCACAGCACGGCAACGAAGCCGTCGCCGCCATGGGCATCGTCTCACGCGTCGAAGCCTTCGCGCTTCTCATCGTGATCTCACTGGCTCTCGGCATGTCCCCCATTATCGGGCAGAACTGGGGCGCTGAAAAATTTGACCGCGTCCACCAAACCATCAACCTGTCCATCGGTTTTAACTTCATCTGGTCGTTTTGCGTCGCCCTCATCATGGGGCTCTTTGCCAAAACCATCGCCGGACAATTCACCGACAACCAGCAAGTCATTGACTACGCCGCGCTATTTTTCTGGATCGTGCCTATATCCTACGCTTTTGGAAACCTCGTCATGGGATGGTCATCGGCATTCAACGCCATGGGCATGCCGCAAAAAGCCTTTGTCATGATCGTTGTAAAATCCATCATCATCACAATCCCCGCTATCTATGTCGGTAACGCACTCTACGGTATCACCGGCATCTTCATCGCCTTAGCACTTGCCAATTTCGCCGCAGGCACGCTTTTCCACTGGCTCAGCTGGCGAAAATGCAAAAGCCAACAAAAATCGGTGCACACCCAAGCCGCTTAGGCTAAAATCCTCTCATCATGATGAACGGTTTAGAGATACTCTTATCACCTGTCATCCTGCTCGCAGCAGGATTCTTCGTCATTCTCGCCAGCCGCTTCGTCCGTATCAGCCCCATCATCGGCTTCCTCGCCGCAGGCATAATCCTCGGCCCCCACGGCTTCGAAGTCCTTGAAGATAGCAAAACCGTCCATATTCTGGCTGAGCTCGGCGTGGCCTTCTTGCTCTTTGATATCGGCCTGCATTTCTCCATGAAATCCGCTTGGAAGCTGCGAAGGGACCTCTTCGGCCTCGCCCCGCTGCAAATGTTGCTCTGTATGCTCATTCTCGCCTTTACAGTCGCCTTTGCTTTCTCTATGCCCTCAGATGCAGCGCTTCTTATTGGCCTCACGTTAGCCCTGTCCTCCACAGCCGTCGTCATGCAAGTCCTGGCCGATCTGAGACAATCCGAATCCCCGGTTGGACAATCGGCGAAAGCCGTCCTGATCTTTCAAGACATCGCCGCAATCTTCCTGCTGATCTTCGCTGATGCGCTTGGCGGGGGCGGTGACCTCGTAACAACCGCCATCGGCGCCCTCGCCAAAGCAGGCCTCGCTTTAGTCGCTGCCATCGTTTTGGGGCGCTATATCCTCGGCCCTCTGATGAAATATATGATCAAATATGACGATCCGGAAATGTTCACCGTCTTCGGCCTGCTCGTCGTGATCCTGACGGCCTACACCACTGCTTCAATCGGGTTATCCTTCACACTCGGCGCGTTTCTCGCCGGTATGGTTCTCGCCGAAACCCCGTTTCGTATCCTTCTGCAAACTGAGCTACGCCCATTCCGCAGCCTGCTTATGGCCTTCTTCTTCCTCACCATCGGCATGCTCCTTGACCCGGCGATTATCTGGGATCACATCGGTCCAATCCTCGCCCTGTCGCTGCTCATCATGGCCACAAAAGGCGCAATCATCGCTGCACTAACCTTCATTTTCAAACGCCCATCGCACCATACAACGCAGCTCACATTCCTACTCGCGCAGGGCAGCGAATTCGCCTTCGTGGTTTTCAGCATGGCCAGCGTCCAGGCCAATATCGGAATGAACTTTGCTCAGGAACTCATAGCAGCGGTAACGTTGAGCATGCTCGCCACACCTTTCATCGCAAATTACGCTTATAAATGGAGCCTCACGATCTGCGAGAAAATGGCTGATGGAAGCTTAAGTAATTGTCCGGGCGGTGAAATGAACCCCCTCTCAAAAGGGCCAGTCTTCATCGTCGGCATGAACGAAATCGGCAAAACCCTCGCACGCGCATTTCAAACCCACAATATTCCCTATGTCGGCGTCGACCATGAACGCCAGCGCTTCCTCGAAGCCACTGCCGCCGGCTATATGGTTGCCTACGGCTCCAGCGGCGATTTACGCTTTTGGAACATGCTTGGCCTCGCCAATAGCACGTCTATTTGTGTCGCAGCCGCCCGTTATGAAGTCGCAGTCAAAATGGCACCCATGGTTGGAAAAATCTATCCAAACCTCACGCGCTATGTTGCCGTTAGCGATTCCGAAGAAGCCCTAAAATATGCCGCCCTTGGTCTTGTACCGTTCAACAAACGCGGCGCCCCTCCAGGTTTGGAAATGGCCGGCGAAATGCTACGGATTTTTGGCATCGATGAAGAAAGTATAGCGCAATGGAGCGATGAAGAACAATCCGCATGGTTAAAAACACACACCACTTCAAACGTAGTCCCCTTGCGCAAGGACGAAGATGAAGAGCCCGATAGCAAAGAAAAAGCTGGCGCAGCCTAACGCCACATTGTCATTTCGAACACTACTTCGCAGTGGAGAAATCTTAAATATAGCCAGTCAAAACGATCCTTACGTTTCTAACGAAACGTTCTGAATGGCAACAGGAATCACTCAAACAAACCTTTAAGCCCGGACTCGATCTTGTCCGTGACCTGATCAATTTGCGATTGCCCCAGATCCTTAAGCGCATCCGATGAAAGCCCCTCATAAAAACCGGCCTGGCCCGCCGCTTCGCTCATAGATTTCAAAAGCGGGCTCATCACCTGCGCCACAGCATCTTGCGCCAATACGCCGTTCTGCTTTTTACCGATACCCTGCAAATTCAGCGGCGGCACGCTTACAGATTTAAGCTCCTGCCCCGACAGTAAAGTCACACTCGGATTCACGCGCATATCACGCAAATTCAGCGATTCAATAATCACCTTAATCGCATTCTCTACCGGCTTGTCTTTATCAAGCTTGCGCTGCGCCACCATGTTCTTCAGCGTCAAAAGATTGGTCCCGCTCGGCGTCACTTCCAAATTCGCCTCCACACCCGATACATCAATAGCCCTGAAATCGACCAAAGTCTGACTCGCGCTATTCAGCCCCAAAACAACATCGGCAATCTCAATCGCATACGGCGTTTTATAGCCCGGCGGATTATCAACGCGGATATTCCCCACACTGACCGTTTTTTCCTTCAAGCTAATATCCATCGACCCAATCGACACATTCACGCCAATCGCTTCGCTGGCAATGCGCTCACTCATCGGCTTTGCAAACTGTGACAAATTCATCAACACATAAACCCCGCCGCCAAACAAAAGCGCAAACGCAACAGCCGTAAATGTCATCGCAGATTTAGTCGTAACCATGATGCTTCCCCTTCACGTAAATCAATAAGTCGCGAGATCATACACCACATCCCGCCAAAAGAAAAACCCCGGCTTTTTACACCGGGGTTTTTTGATTAATCGGTAAATTCAGCATATTAACCTCCACCTCCAGCACCGTTATCATTTCCAGAGCTCTCTGTATGGAGTTCAACAATACAACTATTGTTACGTCTTTTTGTTTTTACACCATTTAAACAACGATGAACTTCAGCTTCACGTATACAGCGTCTACCGTAATTAATATATTTATTTACAACCTTATATTCATCATAAAAATATTGTCCGTGAGTAATCGTTCTTTCAACAGTACTGTCTTCATCCCTGAGTATGCTAATCGGAAACTCTGACTTCACAAAGACAAGCCCTGAGTCCGTTAGATTAAGAGAAGTAGTAGATGCTAAGCCACAATCTGAGTTACCTGGAGGATCAATACAATCCGGCGTACCGTCGGTTTTAACGCCTCTCATGACCTGCCCGCTTCCACACGTATTGGAGATATCCATACATCTTGGCTGTCCATTGGGCAGCATACCGCGCATAACTTGCCCGCCAGGACAATCTGCAATAATCTGGTTCAAGTCTTTACAAACAGCACTTCCATCCGAGTTAACACCGACAATAACGTCTCCAGCTCCACAACTTGTATTCGGCCAAGGCAAAGGTCCGCAATTTGCCGTACCATTCGCGCTGATAGAAATCACTGCCTGACCGGCAGGACACGCAGCCGTTGTCTGGAAATCAACCCAAGCTGTACGATTACAATATTGCATCCGTGTAACACCTGCTGCTGTAACCTTGCGGATTGATCCGTCAGTAGTCGTATTACAAGCCAATCCTGAGCTGCCAGCCCTGATTTCACCAGCTACATCTAGCAGGCTAGAAGGCGTCACAGTTCCAATTCCGACTCTGCCGTCATTTCTGATCGTCATCAACGTCGTACCGCTGCCCGTCAAGTTACCTTTCTTAAAGCTAAAATCCTCACCATTATGATTGCTTCCGTTCGTATCAACAGAGAAAACCATATTGGTTTCCGCAGCAATCGATCCGCCGCCAAACATAAGAACATCAGGCAGGCTCCCCATATTGGCCTCAATCCGCATACCACCATCAAGGGCGAAGTTTGTGAGATCAAGACTTCCCGTTACATCAAGCTTGGCTGCTGGATTGTTCGTTCCAATCCCCAGACGGCCATCAGAGCGCAAGCGTATTAACTCCGTCGGCGTATTGCCACTCATAGTCCGAAAAATGAAATCATCATTGGAGCCCGCTTCTAAGTTCATATTATCTCCTGCTCTCAAAGTCATGGAGTTCCCTGAATTTATATGGCCCGCGCCATTCATATCAATATCCGGTTGACTTCCCATATTAGACTCAATTCTCATACCGCCATCCAAATACAAATTAGTAGAGTCATAACTACCCGCAATCTCAAGCTTTCCTTGTGGCGCACTCGTCCCAATTCCTAAATTTCCAAGAACATTGGCATTCCCAGCAATATCCGCATCACCGCCAATATTCGCATCCTGGCTAATCGCTGCCACACCATCAAGCGTCGTATCACCAACAACATGAAGCCGTGTATCGGGATTATCAGTATTAATCCCGACATTCCCGCCCAAGCGATCTCGAATCTCATTCGCCGCACCGGCAGGAGCCGGGATCCACAAAGAATCATCATCATTATCTGTAACCGCTAAAGAAAACTCCAGATCATCATCCAGGTTCATCGCACCTTGAGCCATAGAATATGACACTGATGAGTCCACAAAAATCTCATCATCAAAATCACAGTTCTCCACATCACGACCATTAGCAGCTTCGCTTCCACACGGCGCAACAAGATCGCCCATCATATTAAAAGCACCTTGGCCATCCTGTCCGTGAGAAAACATCACAAACTCAGCATGATTGGGAATATCGTCCGCAATCGCAGGCGTCGCAGGATTAGAATCATGATCAATATACTGGCGGATCGTAATCTCGGAAGTCAGCCCGATACCGGCGGCCGGCGCCAAAGCCTGACTGGTTGCATAACTCTCAGAAACCGCATACGTAAATTTATTCTTGTAGCTATCAAGGCCCGCTTGCGCCGGCAATCCAAGCTCCACAAACGGAACCGCACCAATGAAAATACGGTTCGGCGCCGCGCCAACAACCTGAAGATTGGTGTCATCACACACCAAACCAACATCAAATGCGGGATCGTCCCCGGGTGGAATAACACGCTCCTCCGTACCAAAACCGGCATCCTCAGGTCCTCGGGTCGGATCTGCAGGACACGGATAATGGACTTCATCAAAACGCTCATCAATCGTTGGCGTTGCTGATAAATCAATCACCGTAAAAGCCTCATTCCCCGCGCCATGCAAAGTTTCATTAAACAAATCAGCATCCCCATCTCCGTTCAAATCAATAGGCTGCGTGAGATCTCCACCGGTAAAAGCATAATCTGCATAAACACGATTATCGCGTATATAATCCGCAAGAGCATTCAAAATCACCGCCCGGCGATCCGTCTGGTCCTCAATCTGCTGTTCAACAACCTTAATCTTTGCCGTTCTCGCCGCCGCCGCCATAATCAAACCGCCAATCGTCAAAACAATCGCCAGTTCAATCAGGGAAAAACCACGCTCACTCTTTATCATTTTTGTCATCTTACTCAACATTGCACGCACTCCTTAATTATAAACCCTTCTATATCGGCAAATCGGCCAGCAAATCATAAATCGGGCCAAAGACCGCCACAGCAATCCAGATAATCATACCCGCCAGAATAAATGTCAAAAGCGGTTCGATCATCGCAACCATAGCACCAATAGCGTCCTCGATATCCTTGTTGTAAAAATCAACAACCTGATCAAGAATTTCAGATAAGTTTCCGGATTCCTCACCAATCTTCATCATCTGAATAACAATAGCATTAAACTCACCGGTATATTCGAAGCCTTCGCTAATCGTCTTACCGTTCGCAATCTCTTCACGAGCAGATTCAATAGAACTCAAAATAACCGCGTTGCCGATGACCTCACTGGAAGTTTTAACGGCAGATGTAATCGGAATACCCGATTGGTACAAAGACGACAGCGTTGAACAAAACCGCGAAATCTCAAGTTTACGCAGCAACGGCCCAATAATCGGCATGTTCAAAACTGTTTTATCAAACCCGTAAGCGAAAGCTGACGATTGTCGATACAAAATCACAACCGTCAAAATTGAAAGTGCAATAAAGCCGACGAGGTGTAAGGAATAATGCTGCAAAAAATTTGAAGTCGCTATCAAAGACGTCGTAGCAATTCCCAATTCAGAAGCTGGTTTAATCGCAACAACGAACGCCAGAACTTCAGGAACCACAAACTTCAACATCACAAAAATTGTAACAGCAATCACACCCATCAAAATCATCGGGTAACGTGTTGCCTTTTTGATCTGCCGTTCAATATCATCTTTATGAACAAGATGCTTAACAAGAAACTTGAAAGCATTTTGCATGTCTCCGGTTTCTTCTTTTGCCTTGATAATACCGCGCTCGATATTCGAAAAAATATTTGGATATTGCGCCATGGCTTCGGACAATGTTTGTCCTTCCTGAATCAAGCGATACATATCATTCGTAATATCCTGCAAAGCATTGCTACCCACAGAACGGCGGCATAAATCCAGACAGTTCAGCAAGGAAATACCGGCATTAAACATCTGTGCCATGGCTTCATATAGCTGGATCTTTTCACGAACTGCGACCTTCTGGGCAGAAAACAGCGAAAAACGTCCTTTATCTACAGGCTGACAACTGATCAGATGTCTTTTGACATTCTCAAGCTGAACATAAAGATGGTCAGGATCATAAGCCGCCAAAACGCCTTTAACAACCTCACCATCTGCTCTCAGTGCTCTGTACTTATATAATGTCGCTTCTTTAGCCATGTCACCTTAATCCTGTTATCCAACTCTAATTATCATATGGAAACTTTAAAATTTACTTAAAATTTTATCTAAATTGAATATATATGAAAAGTAATTCGCAGCTTCAGAATAGAGAAAAATAGTTAATTTTTTCTATCTAAAATGATGAAATTTAGAGAAATCTAAAAATTATCTACGTTAATAAATGCGTTAATAAAAGTAGCACCAAGTTTTACATTAGAAAATTATACTATTCTAATATTTAAGCGGTCCTTATGAACTCTAAAACCATTTTAATGTGCTCATATTCATCAAATTTTTCCCTAAAAAAAACCACATATCCCATGTGAAAATGTTCAGATTGACAATCATAAGTTGCAATTTTTTTAATTTCATGTTTCGTTTATCTTACCTGAATTAGAAAAATATAATAAAACATGAATACTGTCTTACTCGTAGATGATGACAAGCTGATGCGGGAAATCCTGCGAATAAATCTGGAAAAGCACGATTTTTCTATCCTCGAGGCCATTCACGGCAAAGGAGTGTTAGAGATCGTCTCCCGCCAACCCGTCGACGCCATTTTGTTAGATTTAGGACTTCCCGATGGAAACGGCCTCACCTTCCTCGAAGACATCCGTAAATACACCCAAGCTCCTGTCATTATCCTCAGCGGCGAACATGCCAGTACAATTAAGGTGCAAAGTCTGGAAGCCGGCGCTGATGACTACATTGAAAAACCTTTTGATATGGATGTCCTCATCGCTCACCTGCATTCAACTGTGGCGCGCTACAAAGAAACCAGAGCCAACGAAAACAAATCATAAACGAAGAGCAAAGATAGCGATCAAGGCTAAGAAAATGGCTTGTCACCCGATTTGTCCGCCATAGTCTCTGCGACGGCGGAAGCTCGAAGAGCATAGGGTGGCGGTGCCGGAGGGATTCGAACCCTCGATACGCTATAAACGTATACACGCTTTCCAAGCGTGCGCCTTCAGCCACTCGGCCACAGCACCTAAAAAAAACATTTCTGAGAGTAAGCCCTCCCGAAAAACTGCGAAACACTACCCCCTCATACCAAAAAGTGCAAGTATAAGAAGATGCATATGCGTAAATCTGCAACGTTGAAAGTCTTAGCCTGGGGTCTTATAACCGCCCTCATCGCCAACATACCCTTTTACGCCACCATTATCGGCTATAATAACTGGAGCTGGACGGCCTTCCCCTTAGTGTGGATCGGCGCGGGTATGAACTATATGGGCGTATTTTTTCACGAAATCGGCCACACATTATGTGCCTGGTTTTTCGGCTACCCCACCCTGCCCATGTTCGATTTTGCCCATGGCGGCGGCTATTCGATGTATTTTTCCGGCCAGCAAACAGGCCTTCTGGTCTTTATATGGATCGCCATCGCCTACGGCCTGTGGGCCTTACGCGAACATAGAGGCCTCCAGATCGGCCTCATAATGACCCTGGTTTTCAATCTCTCCATCGCCTTCACCAATCACCACAACGCACTCATTATCTTTATGGGGCCTGCTTTTGTGCCTATCGTAGCAGGGTTTTTTCTCTTCAGAGCGCTGTTCAACCTGGCCCCGCGCGGAATATTAGAACGTTTCCTGAACGCATTTTTCGGCTTCGGCCTTATCATTCAAACGCTGATAGACAGCTGGGGCCTCCTCAAAAACCAAACATACAGATTGCAATACTATCATCAAAAAGGCGCGCACGGCTTTGGCGATTTCGATCGCCTCGCCGACAGCTATGCTGGCTTAAATTTTCAAGGTGTCGTATGGATATTGATAGTCACAGCGCTCGTATGTCTCATCGCACCCTTCATCATATTTGCGATCAATGAGATGAGATACACTAACTTTCGAAACGATTAATATCTTCGCTTCCCGGCCATAAAAAAAGCATGAGATAGAAAAGTTGAGTAAAAATCTCCAGCCCATATGCACCCCACATAAACGGCTCCGACATTGAATCAGTGTCTATCTCATACCCCAAAAAGCTCGCCCCAAAAGCGCTGAAAAACAAAACTAGCATAAGCAAAGTAGGGACTAGAATAATCCAACCGCTCAAATCCATATCATGCAACCGCCGCACCGTAATCGCAATACTGCTAACACACATCGCAATAAACATCATGACAAAAAGACTACGCAGCAAAACAGGTGAAATAAGGTCAAAAACAACGCTCGCCACAATAAACCCAGCAAAAATCAAGAGCCAGGCAAAAAAGAAAAAGAAATAGGACAAACGTCCGGCGCGGCCTCTAAAGGAAAAAAGATAATCAAGCATGAGAACGGACTTTTTCTGCTTATTCAAAATAACGGTTTAGAATTATACGCAATAGTATTACAATACTAACCTGAATTTGTACAAAAAGCGATAGGCTATAATATGAAACGCTATCTTCCATTATTTGCCGTACCGGCTCTGCTTGCACTCATAGCTTTAGGACATGACGCTTACATCTACTACATGGATGAATCCTTCGACAAAACTCTCAAATTCACGTCAATTGGCTGGGTTTGGGCGAATTATCACACAGAATCGTTTCAGGAATTCGTAAAAACATCCGAACCCGAAGTCCTTGAAGCCATAGACCCTTTCCTAACCATTCAGCTTACAATCGCACTGAGCGTAATGATCATCGTCTTGCCTATATTAATTGCCGCTGAATACTACTTGCTACGCCTGCTCTTTGGCTGGATCGGTGGGAATCAAATCAGCCACCGTAGAAAAAAGCCTACGTTGCGCCCTGAATAACCCCGTCAATCAGCTCCAAATCCTGTGGCCTTGATAACCTGTGATCGCCATCCTCCACAAACGTGATGCGCACATTACTGTCCCCGTACATCTCTTGAATTTTGATCGACAACTCATAGGGTACATCAACATCCAACTGCCCGTGGATCAAATGCACAGGAAATGTAACGCTTTGCGGCTGATCCAAAACCAGATGCCGATCCCCATCATCAAAAAAAGCCTTAGTAAAATGGTACGGCTCATCGCTGTAATCATTGGGAATCTCAACAAATCCCTGCTCGTCCATGATACGCTTGTGCTCATCACTAAATTTCGCATACACATCGCGCGAAAAATCAGGCGCAGGCGCAATACCCACAAGCCCCGCAATCCGCTCAGGCCGCGCGCGCGCTAGCAATAACGCCATCCAGCCACCCATCGAGGACCCCACCAAAATGACAGGGCCTTGCGCCACCTCATCCAAAATCGCCAAAGCATCGGAAAACCACGCCCCAATCGTACCATCATTAAAGTCGCCCTCGGAATCCCCGTGGCCAGAATAATCAAACCGCAAATATCCTTGCCCGCGCGCCGCGCACTGTGCCTCAAGATACGTCGCCTTCGTACCACCCATATCCGAGCGATATCCGCCGCAAAACATAACCATAGGGGAGCTCCCAGGGGTATAATGATACGCCAGTCTAGGCTGGCCTTCACGTTCAAGATATTCAGGACCTCTACTCATGTCATTAAGCTCTCTTGCTAGAATCCGTAATACATCATATAAAACACCATGAAGTCGTTTCAAACACAACCCGTCATCATGCAAATCATCCCCGAGCTCGGCCCCGGCGGCGCAGAGCAAGGTTGCATTGATATCGCTTCGGAAATCATTGCCAGCGGTGCACAGGCTATCGTCGTTTCCAACGGCGGTTCGCGCGTGCACGAACTCGCCCGCTTTGGCGCTGTCCACATCAACCTGCCAGTGCATTCCAAAAACCCGCTGGTCATGTGGAAAAACGTTGGCCGCCTCAAAAAGCTGATCCAAAGATATAATGTTAACATCATTCACGCCCGCAGCCGCGCGCCCGCTTGGAGCGCTTGGCGCGCCTGTAAAAAAACCAACGCCCACTTCATGACGACGTGCCATGCCCCCTATAATATCAACGGCAAAGCCAAAAAATTCTACAACAGCTCAATCGCCCACGGCGAACGCGTCATCGCAATCTCGCAATATGTTGCCGCCTATTTGCACAAAAACTATGACCTCGATGAGCGCACAATCCGCCTCATTCCGCGTGGCATCCCGTTGGACAAATTCCACCCGACCGCCGTCACCGCTGAACGCCTCATCACACTATCCAATCAATGGCGTGTGCCCGACGGCGCAAACATCATCATGCTGCCTGCGCGCATTTCCCGCTGGAAAGGCCATCACGTCCTCATCGACGCACTGGCAAAACTCGGGCGCAAAGATCTCTTTTGCGTAATGATCGGTGCGGATCAAGGCCGCAGCGAATACCGCCAAGAGCTCGAAGCCACAATTCAGGCCAAAAATCTTGGCGGCAAAGTCCGCATCGTCGATCATTGTAATGACATGCCCGCCGCCTATATGCTAGCCACTGTCGTTGTCTGCCCGTCGACAGACCCGGAAGGCTTCGGCCGAGTCCCCGTAGAGGCACAAGCCATGGGCCGCCCGATCATCGCAAGTGACCATGGCGGCGCGCGCGAAACCATTATCCGCGGTCAAACAGGCTGGCTCGTCGAGCCTGGCAATGCCGACAAGCTCGCCAAAGCCATTGAAGAAGCCCTCGCCCTCACCGCCGCGCAGCGCTCAATGTTAGCCACGCGCGCCATGGCTCACATCGCCGAAAACTTTACAAAAGAACTTATGGCCGACCGCACCCTCAACGTTTATGCCGAGCTTTTGAAAAACACCCTGTCTTACGATTACGAAGAAGCGGACCAACCCTTCCATGGCGAAAAAAACGCCCCCAGAAAAAGATCGCTTAATAACACAGGCCTCAAAGCAGCAGAATAATACCATGAGCAAAACGCAGCAAAATATTCTCGTCATCAAATTGGGCGCCCTGGGTGATTTCATACAGGCTCTGGGTCCCATGGCCGCCATACGCAAACATCACAAAAACGCCAAAATCACGCTGCTAACGACAAAACCCTTTGAAAAGTTTGCAATCGATTGCGGCTATTTCGATCACATTCATATCGACACTCGCCCAAAATTGCTGCAATTCGGTGAATGGCTCAAACTGCAAAAATTCTTCCAAAGCCAAAACTTCACCCGCGTCTACGATTTGCAAAATAACGACCGCACTGGTTTTTATTTCAAGCTTTTTGGCCGCCAAAAACCCGAATGGGTCGGCATCGCCAAAGGTGCATCCCACCGCAATACATCACCGGATCGCAATGCGGGTCACGCATTCGACGGCCATGTGCAGACACTAGGACTTGCGGGCATCACGGGTATAGAACCCGACCCGCTCGCTTGGATGGAAACCGATATTAAATCCTTCCCACTGCAAAAACCTTTTGTACTCTTGGTCCCCGGCTGCGCCCCGGAGCGTCCGGAAAAACGCTGGCCCGCAGATAAATACGGCCGCCTCGCCCTCATGCTAGCAAAAAGCGGTTACCAACCCGTGCTCATTGGCACAAAATCCGACCAGGATGCCACACAGGAAATTGCTGCATCATGTCCGCAGTCCCTCGACCTCACCGCACAGACATCTCTCGCCCAAATCGCCACCCTCGCGCGCAACGCTGCAGGCGCAATCGGCAATGATACCGGCCCAATGCACCTGATTGGCGCAACCGGCTGCCCGTCACTCGTCTTGTTCTCTGAGCACAGCAACCCCGTCAAACACGCACCCAGAGGGCATCATGTCGAAGTCTTACAGGAAAAGAATTTGGAAGATTTAAAATCGCAAAACGTTTTAAACGCATTTAAGCCCAGAGAAAATCCCACGCAGCAAGCTGCAACAAAACACTAGGTTATTCGGTAAGGCCATCGCAGAAAAGTTCACCCAGGCAATCTAAAACCGCATGCACGCGATCATCACTCAAAGAATAATAAATCGTCTGTGCTTCGCGCCGTGTCTTCACAATACCGTCCCGGCGAAGTCGCGCCAAATGTTGCGACAATGCAGACTGGCTTAAACCCACCATCTGTTCCAAATCACCCACACACTGCTCACCTTTACGCAGCACGCACGCAATAACAAGCCGCTTCTCATTTGAAAGCGCCTTTAACAGATTTGCTGCATTCTCAGCTTTATGTTCTAAGCTTTCTGACATTACATAATCACTATATTTCACAGCTTCTACACAGCAAACGCATCATAGATCAAACTTAAAAAGAAACTCTATCACGAACTTTTTCAATAACTATACTTTTTTTACGCCTTTATCATGCGTGAAAACAAGCAAAAACGCAACTTTTTACAAACCTGCGGTTGTAAAAAAGCGTTCACCACAGACTGAAAAATTTAGGAATTGCGATTCATTCTGCCTGCCGTTAACGTAAACATACACAAAACAACAAGCTAAAGAATAAAACTAAAAGCATAAAACTATAAAACTAAAAGCATAAAACTATGAGTGTAGATCTTAAACGCCGCGGCCTGATGTATGTGCTGTCCTCCCCTTCGGGCGCAGGAAAAACTACAATCACGCGTGAACTTTTAAGAACCAACAAGGACACCGTTGTCTCTGTCTCCGCCACAACCCGCCCAAGGCGTGCCGGTGAAACTCACGGCGAAGATTACTTTTTCGTGGATACCAACACCTTTCGCACCATGATCGAAAACGGCGAAATGCTAGAACACGCCAAAGTCTTTGATAACTACTACGGCACGCCCAAAGAACCCGTACAACAAGCCCTAAACGAAGGCAAAGACGTCCTCTTTGACATCGACTGGCAGGGAACGCAGCAACTTGCGGAATCCGCGCGCGACGACCTCGTCACCGTATTTATCCTTCCGCCCTCACGCGCAGAGCTGGAAAAACGCCTGCGCACCCGCTCTAAAGACACCCTCGAAAGCGAGGAGCAAATTCAGGGCCGCATGGCCAAAGCCTCAGATGAAATGTCGCACTACTCCGAATACGACTACGTCATCCTCAATTCCGATATCGATTTAGCGATTAAGAAAGCCCAGCTTATCTTGGATGCCGAACGTCTAAAGCGACACCGCCTCCAGGGCCTATCGGCGTTTGTACGTGGACTAAAGGAGGGACTTTAATTAGTCTCCCTCTAACATCCTCATCTGTCCCAACTATTTCAACTTTTGTGTGCGGAAAAATCTCACCCGCGTCATCAATCGACTTATTTTTCAACACAGCTGCTGCATTCAACAATACTAAACCAGCACGCTCTGGCATCTGCTCTGCACAGCCAGCGTCCTTGAACAGAGTCCTAACAGCACCACGTTCTACCCGATCATGTACATAGTTTTGGTTTTTCCCATGCTTCGCTGCAATACCAAGACCATCCAGGCCCTCAACAGCCATTTCAAACAGAATATCTCTAGTTTCTTCAGGTATCAGACTAGCAAGATCCGCAAAAGCCTCGCTGACTTCTATATTCAATCCGCTCTTTAACGCAGCCGATAAAACCGGAATGAAAGAATTTGGACCCGGTCCCGGAGGCGCCTCAAGTTTAAGCGCTTTACGGCCCGCTGTTCTCTCACGAACAATTTGATTTGTTCTTGTCTTAAGAGGGCGGTTATCTCGCAACAACTGATGAGCCATTGTCTCATTACTAAGACCCTGGAAAGTGCCAGCAAAAACCGCTTTTTGAAAATCATCCAACGCAGCAGCTCTGAAAAACTTAGATTTTTCCCAATCAATCCGAAGCATAAAATCTCACCTAAAAACAAAAACAGCGCCTTTTATAATATTATGTCAATAATTTTGCAAGCTTTATATAATCCTGCACGGATAAATTCTCTGCGCGCAAATTATCATCTATACCGGCTTTTTTCAAATTCTCGGCATAATCCCGCAAAGAACTGCGGATCATCTTACGCCGCTGCCCAAACGCAGCAGCCGTCAGAGCTTCCATAGTCGCAAATGCCGGCGCATCCGCCGTAAAATCCCGTGGCACAAAGCCGACAACACTGGACGTCACCTTGGGCGGCGGGGTAAACGCTGAGGGTGGTAAATCAAATAGTTTTTTCGTCTCACAAATCCAGCGCGAAATCACCGATAACCGCCCATACGCCTTCGATCCCACATCCGCGCATATGCGCTGCGCCACTTCTTTTTGAAACATAAGCACCATCGCTGTATAAACATCCCTATCCGCCCTTATTTGCGCCAGCCACCCAGTCAATAACGGTGTCGCAATATTATACGGTAAATTTGCGACAATAATGCGCGGCGCTTCCGCCAGCACGCTAAAATCAATCCCAAACTCAGCACCGTCCAAACACGCCTGACGCCCTTCCGCTGCCGCCTTCAAATCCTGCAAAGCGCCAACCGCGCGGGGATCAAACTCTACCGCTATCACCTTTTTCGCCCCCACCTTCAACAATGAACGCGTTAAGCCGCCTGGCCCCGGACCGACCTCAAAGACGGTTTTGCCTTCAAAGCCACCACTCAGCTGCGCAGCATGGCGTGCAATTTTATCGGTAATATTGGAATCGAGCAGAAAATTCTGCCCCAGCTTTTTCTCCGCACGCAAATCATGCGCAGCAATCACTTCACGAAGTGGCGGAAGATCCTCAAGAGCCAAGACGATTCTCGATAAACGCCGCAGATTTAAGATCGAGCAAATAACGACGCTGCAAACGATCAAGCCGCTCCATACCTAAATTGCGCTCAATGGCTTCGCGCGGCGGAATAGTCTCCTCCGTAATCATGCGCGTGTCTCTAACAGTGATAATATGATACCCACCCAGAGTGCGCACCGGATCACTCACTGCGCCCTTTTCAAGGCCGACCATCACCGCATCAATTTCACGCGCCATCTGCCCTTCTTGAATCCAGCCCACCATCCCACCTTGCGGCGCTCCAGGTGCTTTCGAAAACTGCTGAGCCATACGTCCAAATTGTGCCTGACCTTCACGAATTTGCTGTACAATCTTATAAGCCAGATCCCGGACTTCCACTTCCTGCTCGCTGCTTTCAATTGGGATTAAAATCTCAGCAAGCAGATATTCCGTTTTCCCAACACTTGATTTGATACGCGCAACCACATTGTCGATATCGTTATCGGAAATCACAACCTGCGGCCGCATTCTGGCTTGAATCACTTTCCCCCAAGCAAGCTCCGCACGAATTTGACGCTCCATCGTCTCAACGTTAACGCCGCCTGATTGCAGCATCTTTTTAAACTCTTCCGGCTCAAAATTATTTTGCTGCGCAATTTGTGCAAACCCGGCATTCACTTCGCCCTGACCTACCTCAATCTCCAGACGTGCTGCTTCCTGCATTTTAAGCTGCTCATCCACCAGCGCCCCAATAATCTGCGGCAAGAGCTTCTGCCGCGTATCAGGCGTATTGGGCAAACGCGAAGATCCGATGATCAAATTCATTCGATCATTAATGTCATCCAACGATATCGCGTCCTCATTCACAACAACCGCAATACCCATATTATCCGCCGCCGCAGGGCTATAAACCGCAGGCACGAGCAGGAAAGAACACATCAATAAAACTAAAAACAAAAATCTCATCATCACTTTTTAATCACATATACCTTCGAGGCGCTAGAATTAAATATCCTTGTAATAAAAACAGTCAATCAAAGTATTTTGCGGCGAAACTTGCGATTTTTGAGAACCGGAAACGTAAATGTATGAAACATACATGCGAACCGGAAGCGGAGAAAATCGCAACTTGCAGCCCAAAAGACAAAGACTGATTAAGCAGCCTTAATATCTGCAAAACGCCCACCGGGCCTAAACCGTGTCAGATACGTCGGCAAAATCACATCCATACCTGTCGGAGATATGCCCAAATCCTCTAATGTCAACGCCTCATCGGACACCACATTATCCGTCTTCAGCGATTCCACCTGATCACGCGTCAATGGCGGCTTGGGAAGCACGCCCATAAAAAACGCCTGCACCTTTGCCAAGCCAAACGGCAAAGAAACAAGTGCCACAGGCCGTTTTGTATATTCAAACATTTTCTCATAGAGCGCCTTAAATGTATAAACCCCCGGCCCGCCCAGCTCATAAATCTTGCCCCGCGCGCCGGCAGTATCCATTGCCACCATCACTGCATCCGCGAGAGCAGCGACGTAAACAGGCAGCAACTTTGTCTATCCCCCTGCCTTATG
>CAYGNI010000001.1:69887-70727 GCA_964351195.1 uncultured Micavibrio sp. | reverse complement strand
GTGGAGGGCTTTGCACGCAAAGCGCTGAGCATCCCGTCTTTCCTGAAAGACAAGTGCCCTGTCTGTAATCCGTTCTCGCTATAAGCCAAATTCAACATCAAAGAATGCCTTTCTTATCGTGACATTCTTCGAGTCTGCCCCATCAAGCTGAAGCGAAACTGAAGGGGCAAATAATTAATCTTGTGCCTTAAGCCGTTTGAACGGCCATGTCAGATTAAAATGCGGTTTTCATGAATTTCTGATATTTTGCTGATTATGAGCAAGATAGATCCGTTTAAATATTTCAAAACCAGCCCTGAAATCATAAAATTAGCCGTAATGTACTACGTACGTTATCCGCTCAGCTTGCGGCAAGTTGAAGATATTCTGCATGAACGCGGCATAGATATTTGCCACGAAACAGTGCGCTATTGGTGGAATAAATTCGGCCATTTATTGGCTAAAGATCTCAAGAAAAAAGCGGTGCATCTGCATTCAAACTGGCGGTGGCACATTGATGAAGTCTTCGTAAAAATTAACGGGGAAACACATTACTTGTGGCGCGTCGTGGATCATGAAGGCACAGTTTTGGAATGTTTCGTTTCGAAAAATCGCAATAGAAGAGCAGCTCTGAAAGTATTGAAAACTCTTATCAAAAGGCATGGATTGCCCAAAGAAATCGTTACAGATAAGCTTGCCTCATACAGAGCAGCCTTAAGAGATTTAAGCCTGCAGGATTTACAAAAAACCGGCAGATACAAAAACAATCAGGTTGAGAATTCGCATCTTCATTTCAGGCGGCGAGAGCGCGGCATGAATAAATTTAGATCGATGAGATCGCTTCAGAAATTTATAAACATC
>CAYGNI010000001.1:0-69877 GCA_964351195.1 uncultured Micavibrio sp. | reverse complement strand
TTTAGAAAAACGAGAAACTTTTAAAAAGCTACGCCAAAATTCCGTCGATTGTTGGCAGGAGGTTTGTGCCTGAAAAAACGCATATACACTTTCTGAGAAAAGTTAGCGTTTGTCTGACAGCACTGCCAGTTTCCAAAGGGCCATTTATAACCTCTATTACATAAGCTCAACGCATTTATGCTCATATCTATGGATATATATTCTTAATTGAGATAATATTCCCGAGCCGGGTGGGCTGCATTTCCGGCATGTGGCGTTGGAGATTGTTCATGGTCAAGATTTGCGGCATTGCCGAATAGAGGATAAAGAGCTTTTGCTATGATACCGGAAGCAGCTACGTTTCCTGTTATTTTAACTGTTGCCCAATCAGTGCTTTTAACTACAATTCTCGCTTCTTTTAAGAAAATAACATTTCCGAATTCAGCATTATTGAAACTACTATTACTAGATTTTAAACCGTATGATAATTGATCATGTGATGATTGAACGTCATCTCCGATTTTTGCACCGCTAAAATCAACATTCTTGGCTTCACCCTTAATTTCTGTTTTGCCTGCAATAACTGCATTCGTGAATTTTGCCTTTCTAATAGTGAGGTCAATGACATTGTCATTTCCTCCCACTCTTAGCTCTTCAAATTCTGCACCATCGGATTCAATTTTTATTTTAGACGATGTTGCAGAAGCTTTATTAAATAAAACTTTACCACTGGTTTTGACGGTAAGCTGACATTCATCAAGCGTTGCACCCGATAAGTCAATATCCCCGTCAGCAACAATTGTGATTGTCGCTTTCCTTGCTTTCAAACCTTTCAAGTCCACAATACCGCTCGGGAAATCCAACGATAATGAAGATTCATCAATTTCAAGATCATTAGCACTGACTAAAATCGTTTGACTAGCGTCTTCAGGTGTTAATTCAAGCTCTGAATCTGCAGAGACCCTAGCCCCTGTAAGTGTGATATCACCTGTACACTGAATAGTTGCTTTTGTCTTTTGGTCAAATGCTGCTCCAGAAAAATCACCCGACCCAAAAATTATTCCAGCATAGCTTGAAAGTGTTATGCCACTCATATTGTGCGAATAAAAATTTGTTTGAATATCTGAAAATGTACATGCATCATATACTCCAGCATCTAATCGGCTCAATGCTGTGAATGACATTTTAGCCGCATCTGCTAAACTCCTGAAAGTTGAAACTGTTCCAGAGTAATCAGGACGCATCTCTGTCGAAATTGATCTAGCATCATTGTGGTACCATTCATATGGTAATTTAACTTTTCCAGATTCCACATAAGCGGTGCGCAAAGGACAATAGTGTACATTACCGAAAACCTCTACAGGCTTTTCAAGGTCAAGTGCAATACTACGAATTTTATCTAAATCAACATCGGCATTGTTTGCTTCCGCAGAACCAACTTCAATATCAATGTAATGATCGCCCAGACGTTGCCAATAATCGTTGCCATGACCCCCATTAGACGATCCTGAGTCAAACACATTATGATCGCTATCGTACAAAACACGTGTAGGGTCTGAGCCATCACGAATACAAATACGATATCTAAAAGAGCCTTTTATCTCCGAAGCGTCTTCTTCGACAACTCTGTCTTTTTCCCTATCTGTAAAGAAAGGAACAATAACCATTGACGTACTTCCAGCTTTGCAAGCTTTTAATGCGTTTAAAATTGTGCCCGCATTTTTATTATGATCATGAGATACAATAGAAAAATGCTCTGACTGAAGGCCAGCATCGAATGTTGTAAACATCGTCTGCATAAAGGAAAGTTGATCCTTGCCAAGTGTTATGCCCCGCCCTTGCCAAAATAGTTTTGAAAATTTTCCATTCTGTTCTCCTGGCCGTCCCATACCAAACGCCTCAATAAAGAGCTTTGGCATCTCTTCAAGCACTTTTTGAATTGCAGGTGCTCTTTTTTGTTCACACTCTTCCTGCCAATCACTCGGCGGAAGTGATCCATGAATAGGGATATGCTTTACAAATGTTGTATCAGATGCTTTTTTACCTTCTGCAACTTTTGTTCTAGTAGCAGCAGTGATAGTACTGTCCGTAATATCGGCTGAAAATTCGGCTGTAGCGTCTCCCGTAAGCACAACATCACTTCCATGTAACTCTGCTTTGGCATGTAAAACGCCTCTGGATGTCAGCTCAATTTTTGAACCTTCTATTGCTCCCAAAGCATTTACATTCCCCTCACTTAATGTAACACCAGAGCTTATGAGGCTCTGGTCAATATACAAATCTCCACTTAATACTGTGATACGAGCATCGTGGACATCCCTTCCAATACGAACATCACCTTTAATGCTATAAATCGATCCGCCATCCATTTCCCCTTCAATTCTTAACTCTCCTTTCGAGAGTTTGTATGTGGTGCTAGATGAAGCATCGTTGATAGAAACATCACCTTCTTTAAGCGCAATAGAAGAATTTGCAATCTCAGCAAGGCTTTTCACGTGACCTTTTGCGAGGAAGATACCAACATCACGGGCTCTGCCAAATTCAAGGCTTCCATGTGTTCCATCAATTTTAGTTTTTTCAAGGATAGCCTCTGGTGTCGTTGCTTTCAGAGCTATTCTTTCTGATGCTTGCAAGTCCCAACCTGAAATATCTGCATGTTGAGCAACTCTTATTCTGCGTTTATTAACAGTGAGTGCTTCAGCAGAAAAATCGACCGCTAGAGAAAATGCATCACCATCATGATCTGATAAATATGATGTTAATGCTTCAGTGTAGCTTGTGGTTGGATAGAAAGCTGCCAAATCACCTTCCGCATCACGAACAGGAAAAGTTTTAACAAATTGCTGTTGTGGAGGCTGGGGAGGTGATTTGGAGCCGCCTGATTGCAGATCATCATCTGTTCCCGCTCCATCGTGAGGTGCGCCTTCATCCGTAGCGTTCACAGCTGAACTGGCTGATGCTTCGCCTGCCTTATAGGCTTCTTGATCCTTACAATACAAAGCATATTCCGCATTAAATTCAGCCGTCGTGATCTGGCTTCCATCTTCCTGAAATTCAATAAGACCATAATCATTTGCTATCTTAGAAAATTGTTCTTCAAACTGTGCTAATTCTTCCAACGGTTTTTTTCGTGCCGTTTCACTTGTTAATTTTTCTAGTTTGGCTGCTAGCACGCCAATCTTATCGGCAATTTCAAATAACTGAATCAGCTTTTCATGACGCTCAGCTTTATAAGATGCGATGTCATTTTCAGTGAAGCCATACTCATCTCTTAAATTATTCGCCGTTTGCGTATCTCCATCACGACGTAAGCCCAATATATCATTGAGTACTGCAACACGTTCAACCTTTGCGCCTTGCTGCTCTTGTCTTTTGGTGTAATCATTAATGAGAACTTTGAATTTATGATCATCCGCTAAAGCATGAGTAGCTGCGTTAATCAATTGTTCCAAACGCTCTGGATTGTTTGCGAAATCATCATGCTGAATGAGCCACTCAACAAACGGATCAATTGGGGCATCATCGGGAAACTCTATGTCTAATTTTTTAGCGAGCGTATTAGCAGTTGCTGGCTTGGCAGCGTCATCACCGCCGACCACACTTCTTAAAAGCGCGAGGAGTATTTTATAATTTTTATAATTAGGCGCACTGCCATCCATTTAGACTACCCTTGCGTTAAGAGTAATTGTGCCTGTGCCGCTGCAAACCGTTTTGTAACTTGGCTGCCGGAGAATTGAATTCCACCAGAAGCACCATTCGCTGTAGCTCGCAATTCATCTGGCGTAGCTGTAAGCATGCGTTTATCATTTTCAAGCATTGCGTGAAGTTCTCGTGGCTGTGTTCCAAGGGAAAATTCAAGTCCACCACTGGCATCGGCAATTTTAGGAGCAGCATCCGTGCAAAAATTTCCATGTCCTGTCTCTTGGTGGGCAACGATGACAGGGCGTTTATTCTCCCCAAGTTCTCTGGCTAGATTCACCAAACGACTTGTGCCGTCATATTCACCATCATTGGCATCACCGATTAAGATTGCACGAGACAACACTGCTTCTATGTTATGATTTAAATAATAAGAAAGGCATTTTGCGATATCTGTCCCGCCACCCATTGTATCGGTATCTAAAAACCTAAGAACATCTACCGAGGTTTTTAACTCTATTGGTCGGCTGGCCTGACCACCTCTGTGAAATACTCCCATGCAAACGACTGGATGATCCCCGCCAGCCTGCATAATTTTTTGAGCAAGATCTCTTTCGTGATCACGCATTACAGCTCTTGTATCATCTCGGCTATTTGTCAGATCAACAATAAGGTAGATAAGATAAGGTTTCTGTTTAAACTTTGCATGTTCTTGAGTAGCTAGCAATGATGCCGCCAAGGAAGGGACTCTCCCACCACCATCTGCTTTTCCTACAGATACCCCGCCACCTACTGTAAGTGCTCCTGCTCTTGGTTTTGGAAGATTGGAACCACCTATTGGAACTACGAATTTAGCCATGCCATTACTCCGAAACTTTTAATTATGGATGGATTCATTAGCACAAGCTTTTATATTATGTCAATGTAATTCTGTAAATTATTTGTTGTGTTATGGGTGCGGTTGGTTATTTTCTTCCAGACCAATCTCTGAGTTTTCCAATCCTCTTGCCTGCAAAGCAGAAGCAACACCAAAACCACCAGAAACAACAGCCATGAAAACTCCACCCAATGTGTTCCCAGAGGCAAATTGTGTGCCTAAATAATCTCCGATCCTACAGCCAAGCCATTTGGAATAGCAGTTTTTCGTGCTATGTGCATCGCAGCTTTCAAATATTGTGATGTATTATTACTCATTGTTTAGTTTCTTGTATTTATTCGGTTTATTTTGGCAGCCACTGTTGAGCTTGTGCAGGAGTATCTGGGCTATAAGCATCATTGTATATTTGAGCAGCAAGCTCCGCTAATGCTTTCGTGCGCTTATACGCACCAGAATTAAGGATGTCTTCTTCATGGAAACTCGTAAGCCCATATTGCACTGAATTTTGCAAATATCCCTGCAAGGTAATCTTGAGAATAGCTAGAATATCAGCTTCAATATCTGCATCTCTTGTGACTTCATATTCTTGAGGCCAAAAGCGGATTTTACCACTTTCAAACAAATCAACCTTAGTTAGCAGCGGATTCTCCCCATGAAGTGCGTGTTCTTTGACGGATATGGATATCCCTAAGTATCTTCCTTGTCCTTCACGCCCATCGGTAATTTCAGGAATGTTAGAAAAGTCGACAGAGTGTTCTAAGGTGCAGCCAATATTATCAATATTTAAACCATCCTCTCTATATGCCTCGCCCGCAACACGTTGATCAGCAGGGAATTGATCAGGATAACCATCATCAAACGCCTGCGCTTGTTCTAAAAACGAAATCAACGGAGCTAATTGTTGCCGCAAAGCAGCTTCAACATCGCTATCTGGCAACTCACCAACAGCAGCATTTTTCATTTTGGTTGATAAAGACATTTTACTCTCACTTTCAATAATGACCGAGAAAGTAAGCTAAGTTGAATAACATTGCAACAAAATTATGAAAACATATTATGGGCAGAGGCAATTTATCTTCAGAACGCTGCACCTGCCACTTAACCAATCAGTCGTCGATAACTTTTTTCTTAGCAAATTGAATAGGATATAGGAATATATTCTTTGAGAAATATCGTACTGTTATCCTTTTGACCCGTCAATATTTCCCGGATATTCTCATACGAATACAAATGACGATGAAAGTGCGATAGACGATCATAAACGTTTTTCAACGTGGGTATTTAGGGTGAAATGATTAACTTGCTGCTTGATATGGAGTATCGACAAGCTCTTGACATAGAGGGGCTGTTATACGTTCCTGAGTTCATTACGCTAGATGAAGAGCGCGCACTGCTAGAATCCATTGATCAAAACACTTGGTTAACCGATCTCAAACGCCGCGTACAGCACTACGGTTACAAGTATGACTATAAAGCGCGTGCGGTTACAAATGATGCGTATCTCGCTGAATTACCGGAATGGATAGAGCCGATAGCTAAGCGTTTACATGATCAGGACATCTTTCAGACCGCACCCGATCAAGCCATCGTCAATGAATATGAACCGGGGCAGGGTATCTCCGCTCATGTGGACTGTGTGCCGTGTTTTGGCGGGACGATAGCTTCTCTTACGCTTGGCTCAGGTGCAATGATGAAATTTCAGAATGTGCGTGATAGCCGTAATGAGGAGCTATACCTGCAAGGGCGTAGCTTGATCGTGTTATCCGGCGCAGCTCGCTACGAATGGACACATGCAATCCCCGGACGTAAGTCTGACATCGTAAATGGATTTAAGTTGGATAGATCACGCCGTGTTTCACTTACATTCCGGACGATGGTGCTGAATGGAGAATAGTTATAGGCAGACTACAACCCCTGCCATTCAGCCTTCCAATCCACCAGGTGTAGAGAATTTACGCGCTGAAGCCCAGCGATCCGAGCGCTTTGCCGATATGCCCCTGTCCGAAACGCGCAGAGAATGCCAAAACCACCCCGTTTCTCACCCATTATCTCAAGTGACTATTTTTCCGCGTGACCTTTCGCATACTTTTCTATCTGTAAGAGTATTAAAAGAGAATTTTTGTCTTGAACGGTTTAACAAAAGCTATTTCTCCTTAACACATTTTGTATACCATAGGGCGAGGTTTTGCTTAACTTTAAAGTAAAAAATTTAACTGTTTTAGCCAATTTTATGATCTCATGTTCGGTTGTGGTCCTAAGTCATCCGGGTGTGCACTATGAGATCTTTGCGCTTTATGTGTGCTTTCTTCATCCAGTTTATTACTGATCCATTGTAAAGCTTTTTTGTCGATAACCAGAGTGGTCTGCTGCTTAGCAGAAGCCATGGGCAACCAGCGTCTGGAACATCTCAGAGCCTGTTTACACCCATTTATATCTATTATTATGTCTCTTTCTTGCCCAACCCTTAGGGTTCGTGTTCGAGCTTCCAGAAACTCGAATACCTCTGCCACAAAAACCGTGTCTTCGTTTTCTACAAGTAGATTAAGTTGTAATGCTTTCATAACGCCGGCTGCAGTATACCAATCAGCTGTTTTACATTGGCGTATGGAAGGTTTTTCAGCCCAACGCTGAGCCGTCTCAACATCAACGCCGTTTATTTTGCGATACGCGGGAATGAGCGCATCTGGGAAAATAAAGAACTCTGATGTCCCTTCCCTTTGACGCCTAAAAAAGCCAAAGCTATTATAGGAGAAATCAACACCTGCAACTTTAAATTCAGTTTCATAAGGTTTACGATCAAAGAATGCTTGCTGTAATTCTGCCCACAAATTATCAATTTCTTCTTTTCCACACCCAAGCAATCCTTGAGCGATTTTCTTATCAAGAACTTCCATGGGCGTGTGATCAAGGCGACCATATAATGTATGTTCACACAAACCGACTAAATCTCTATCCACGCAAAAGACTTCTTGTCCATCGTGCTGATAAAACCCCATACGGCGCACAGGGAATATTTTCCCCCTTACATGCAGTACATCTTCCAGATCAATAAACTCCTGGCGTGCCTGTCTTCTTTCGTAAGCTTCTTGTAGAGGGCCATACACGCGTTTGTATAAAATGCTTGCATCAATCTTTAGAACCTTCGACATTTGATCCAAGGTCATCATGTCTTTTGTCTTTTCTTGCAGGCCATCGATCTCTCTTTGGCGTTTGCGCTCTTTTGCAAACATTTTCAAATGACGTTCCGTATAATAGACATTCACTCCTTCTATCTCTGGCCAGGGTTCGCGATCAGATGGAAGGCCCCCCCTGTCTGTCGTTCGAGAAAATTCAAAGCCAGGAGGAATCATGTATAACCCGCCCAATAACTCACCAATAACCAGCTGATCGATCCCCGGAAGGAATGGGCTCAAATACAAGGCAGTCTTCGTTCCATCATCTCTGCGACTTGCACGCGTGTGAAATTGTGTTGTTTTGTTTGGCGATAAGCTTGGTGCATGCTGCACGGTCATTTCAAGCTCAGAAAAATCCGTTCCTCTTCCCCAGACCATGCATTGCACAACAGCCCTCAAATCATCTTTACCAAATTCCCATTTGATAATTCGGCGCATCCATTCATCCATTTTTGCATCTGTTCCCCCCCACACTGGCTCTGCGTAGTTGGGGCCAAATGCGGCGTTCAATTGTGCGGCTATAAGCTCGGCATGCTCGATGTTAACAGCCTGATGAAGCTGCATCATATCCCTCAAAGGCTTGCCGGTTTTAGGATGGGTGCCCAAGGCAATTACTTTCAACAATGCCTGATCAATGCCGGTTTGCTCAATAAAACGACGCTGTTGGGCTGGTGTGTAATCATCCCAACCTTTTGTCAGTGATTCAGGATTGGATGATAAATCAACTTTTGGCTCAACGATAATATTGATGTGGGGCGCGATTTCTCGTCTTTGGACAGCTACCTCATGTGGAATTTCACATATAGGTTTTTTTCCTCCAAAAAGATAGTCTCCTATTGTTCTACCACTTTTAAATAAAGGAGTAGCGGTGCAGCCTACGATCATACAATGGGGGAAAAAGGTGTCCAAGTAGAATTGGCGTGTTACATCTCCTCTTACTTTGTCGTCTACCTCATCAATAATTACAAGGTCGAAGTCTTGAGGGCTTAAAAGTGGTTTATATTTTCTGGCTGCTGGATCTTGCGCTTTGCAAAGTATTTGCAGAGAATCATGAACACCAATAACGATGGGTTTCGAGAGAACATTAGCTTTTTCAGTATCAGAAAGCCCCGCATGATATATTCCAACATTTTCTTCCGTAAACCGATCGCCAAAGATGCTTGGGTCACGAGCTTGTTTTTCCTCATTATACTCGCCAAGTAACCTATTTGCCCATTGATCAACAAGCCCATTTGTAGGTACAGCGATAAGTATACGTTTCCCAAGTGCAGGGTCTCCAAGAACATAGCGGCCACTTGGCATTGTATTAATGCCAACTACTAAATCACCCCCAGTGATCGTTTTTCCTAGCCCTCCGGGTGCAACATAATGGCCATTCGTAGGAATGGCATATGTTTCAGGATCGACTTCACGAAAATAATCAATTGTGCTGTGAGCGATTTCTTGCTGGCTACCTTCACGCAAAATGTGGTTTCCGCTTTCAAGATGCGCTGTGTAACGCCCCATCATTAAGCGGACATTTCTTTCGAGTATTGGATTATGGGGAGGTGGTCTTCGTGTCATTATACTTCTTTTCTAGGAAAATTTTCTTCTTGTCGAGTTGTGTTTTGTAAAATGGCATACTGCATTTCCGGTCTGTACCAATTTTTTGGGAGTTTGTAACCAAAATGACTTTCGTAAATCGCTTCTACCGCGCGAATTAACCCATTTCTGATTTGAACCGTACGATATTCTAAAGGACGCTTACGCCTGTCTGGTTGTTCTTTCTGGCCTATGGCAATTGAGCCGTAGGCTTCTTCGGCAAACCATTTGATATGACTATCCACTTCATCAACAAATGAATCTATCAAGCCTACTTTTTCTCTTGGGACTTGGACACTTAAAGCTATCGGCTTTCTTGACTTTTCGTCTCGTTCATAAACATATTCTGGTGCAGGTCTAACAGCACCACCAAGATCCCCTATCAAACAGCGTAGAGCTTGGAGCGTGATAATAGTATTCCCATCATATGTTTGTAAAATTTGTTCAAGTTTGACGCCGATATCACGCTCATATCGCATCATATCATCTAAGGCATCCTGTAATTCCAAACCACCGCCAATATAAACTTTGTAGCCTTTATCTGTTTTTTCAACGCGCCACCCATCTCCGTTTTCACGAGCATGCCTTTGCAGAGTAGGAATTAAGCCTTCGCATATGCCATCAAATTTATTACCTACCCCATTTAAAGTTTCCAAAGCTCTGGCAATTGCCAATTGAGGATCACGTGTACGTAAAGAAAAGAAACGGGTATGAACGCGTTCACCCATTAGTTTACTGCCTTGATCGCCCATATAAAAATTCAAATAGCAATTCCATGAAGCATTCTCCCCCCCCACGTCCATTCCCAAAGAAATTGATGCCAAAGTAATGTTTTTTTCAGCGTCTGAGTTTGATGGTTGTGCATTTTGTGAAAAGACATGAATCAGTCTGCTACTTTCAAACCCTTCAAGATCCACACGCTCTGAGGTTTCCCATTCTTTATTATTTTCCTTCAACCAAGATTTTAATTTTGCCATGACATCCCGTTTGAACACGTAAGCACGGAAACCTTCTGACGTTCTGTATTCTTCTATTTTTCTTAGATAACCAAGAACAAACTCCTTACGTTCTCGAAGCTCTGTTTGCTCTGCAGCCTCATCTTCAAAATGCATAGCCATACCTAAAGGCACACTTACTCTGACCAGTCCTTTGTTGTAGGGGTCTTGTACTGCGTAGGTGAGAGAGCACATGCCCCTAGTATCTGTGCGTATTGCGGGTTCAAAACCTTTCATGGGAGATGGCATTTGTGTATCATATTTGACAGAAGTATTTTTTCCGATAAAAGAAACATGACGAGCAGGAAAAACACCTTCAGTATTTAGAATTATACTTTGCACAGCGATTTTGAGATCGACTGCGTTTTCCATGGTTAAAGGAATACCTAAATCTCTGTAAACCTTATCATAGTTTTCTAATATGAAAGAATGTGTTCGTGTCTTTGTTTCGCCTTCTATCTCGACCTCGCCCGAGAAGCGCAAATGAATAGCAAATCCTGGTTTGTTTAAATCAATGAAGCAACTAAATTGATTGCACCCTCTGTTAAGTGCCTGAAATAAATACATGTCCGCCTCTGACAACAAAACCTCGACAGTTTTTCGATACGCTTGTTCATATTTATCCCAAATTTCAATCTTCTCATCGTCCGTCAGGGAATCTGGGAATAAAGTACTTTCTTCGATATCTGGCACTTTAGTAAGACCTGCAAACACCGCTGGAGATTCTCTTTCTCTTGTACCACTTGCTTGTTCTCCACTTTCCTCGTTACGGTGTGTTGTTTCTTTGGTTACAGACGTATCATTAGCAGGCTCTTTTTCTGCGCCATCGGGTGCATCAGATGGGGAGCTTATAATTCTTGGATAATGATGTGCAGGTTCGTTGAAAGCTTTGTAAGCGCCACTTGCACGGTTCAATCGTGCTGCGTTTATGTTTTTTCTAACTACAGCATGATCCAAATCACGGCCTTCAGGGTTTGGCCACCATATATCCCGTTCACTAAGAGGTATACCATTAGGTTCAATCGCTTTAAGTCGAAACTTTCTAGAAACCCTCTCAGCCTCAATACCATCATTGGCAGCTTGAGAAGGAGCGAAGCCTTCAATAACAGGCGTAAAAACTGGTGCGTCTGGTGAAGGAGGTGTTGCAGGCTCTGTTTTCTCGGGACTCTCATCAACAGTAGGAAGCAAGGCAGGTGCGTTTATACCTGGTATATGTGCCGCTCTCTTCATATTCAGCGTTATTGATGGTCCATTTAACGTAATAGTACCAAGCGGCTTGTTTTGAATATCGGCGGTGGCACCTTCTGGAGGTGGCAAAAATTTGAAGGGCTGAGAGGTATCATTAATAGCAGCCACAAAATGCACCATCTGTGCTGTACTTCGAACGAAGGCCAGCTCTTCTTCAGTCTCAGGTAGGACCGATACATTATATTTGTAAACTATTGTAGCTAGCTTGTTGCTGGGCACTGGTATAGTTACAGAATGAAAAATAGCCTGACCTTCTTTGGGCAACATCCCATGTTCACGGTGAAGAACAAATTGAGTAACTTTTAAACCTGTTTTGTTTTTCGGCAGCCTTTCCAATAAAAAAGCTATCTTGGCAATATCATCGTCATCTACATCAGACTCTATCCACATAGCAGGAACTGGGGGGGCGGAAAGCCCTGCTTCTTGAGAAATAGCTTGACCAAAGCGTTCTTTCGTCACGTCACTTGCAGATGTTTCTCTTACAAACTTTGTAAGAGCATCCACGACAGTTTTGTCACCAATGTAACCGGGACTTTTCCGTACCATATGCGCATACCACGCATGATCCCTTTCACCTTGAGGCACTTCATGCAATTCTTCCATCGAGAGTCCACTTAGCCTAGCATTCCTCTCTTTTGAACCCGTTGAAATCCCATATTCAATAAGCTGGCTTGCCAAAGACATTTCAAGGTCAATATCAGGTTTTGGTTTGTTGAGATCAATAAGCTCATAATCCAAAAGTGCTTGACGCAGATTAATGCCTTCTTTTTGACACCAATCTTTAAAGTCATCAGCAACATGCCTTGGCGCATGCGTGTTTTTTGAACTCAGCAAGAAATAAAAAGGTGCGACCAAATCAAAGTTTTTTACATGACCAAATACTTCTTCGCTCATGCCCTGATCATTTAGCATGCTGCTCCAATGACCTCCCTCAGTCCAGCTAATATATGCTGGATATTGAATAGCTTCTGCCACCAACTGCGAATTACCCAGCGCACTAGCCTTTTTAATTTTTTTACTGATTGCTTTCATCGTAGGCGCAGAAATTTTTGATAGGTTCAGCATTTCCGCAAATAAATGCGATCTTTTATGTTGAAAATCTGCATCTATAGTCGCAATAGCACGCAGAGACCCTATAACCGTAGATCCATATGCATGTATACGTTTTGAAATTTTATCTGATTGACTGGGATCATAATGTTCAAGGCCACAAGCTAAAGCGAATTGTTCACCGCCTAATCGACGCGCCTTTACAGCAAGCCCATGCTGGTCAAACCATTCTTGTTTTTCGGCAATAATGGCATCAGCATTTTCCGGTTCCGGGTCGTTTTTTTCTTGCCCTGCACCTAATAGAGCGGGTCCAGCTTTTAAGACAGGCATCTTGTTTTCTTTCCACCACTCTAACTTTTTAGATAAAAAGCTCGGCAAAAAATGTACATCTTTATTAGCCAAGTGATTTTCAAATATGCCTAAGATTCCATGCTGATGCATGCGCTCAAATAACCGATACAACTGATCATTCGATAACTCTTCATAGAATTTTTTAGTTTTAGCCTTCCCCATACGCTCAGCATTTTCTTTACCAATAACCTCTTCTAATCGTCTGCCCTCAATTAGAGTTTTTTGGCTTATATAATCATTGCTGAGTTTAAAACTATCTAAAAATATGATGCTCATCATGTGTGAAGCATCTGACTCTGGTGTAGACCTGCCTTGCTCCCACAGCTTATCAAGCTGGATAAGAGTATTGGGCCCCTTATTATCTAAATTCGTGGTTTCGTCAAATTGATGTAATCTATCGTGCTCTTTGTGAATGGCTGCCATTTCTTTGCCATCTTGGGCATTAGAAGCACGCTCATAAAGATCTAAGAGTTTTAATCGAAACTCATCAGAAATATCATATTGAAACGAAACCTCTCCGTCTGTCACTAAGGCCTTATTAGCACTTATATTTTTTTTTTCTGCTGGAGCACCTGAAGAATATCTCAGGCCTGCCACTATATTTGCTAAATCTATTGAAGTGTCCGCTTCAGGCTCTACGGAATCCGGTCTAGGCAACACATAATCCCCATCAGGGATTTCGTAATCCACTTTCAATTGCTCAAGATCAATGCCCTTATCCGCACACCATTTCTCTAGGAACTCACCTGCGCCTTCAGGTGCTACCGTTCTGTTAGATGTAAGTAAAAAGTGAAGCGGAGCTAAAAAACCATATTTCTCAGCAAAACCATAAAACTCTTCGCGGAATTCACGCGTTTTAAGCATTCTGATAGTCAACTTGTCCGCGGAATCGTGTTCCTGTTGACTAATAGGTGTAGGCGTGCCGTGCCAATAATTGATTTGTGGAGGATATTTAGACAGGCATAAAAGCCTCAAAAACACAAAATAGCGTTTGAAATTCTGTTTTGCGTCAAACTTATCGATTGCTCTTAAACCAGCAATCATTGGCACAGTATTTCTAAGCCCTTCTGTATCAATTGTCGCATCAAGCTGTGGCTTTAAAGTAAGTATTTCCGATTGACTGACGCCAAAAGCAGCCATTAAACGCGGCGCGCTTTTTGCCAAATCGTATAATTCATCACTTTCAAAGTAAGCTTTTTTCGCTTCAACAGAGTGCGGGCTAGGCATACAAGTACTCTTTATTATTGAAAATACTCGACCTTATACCACTACAAAACCTAAAAAATCAAATAAAATATGAAAACTAAAATCATGCTTCTTTATAATAAATATATGGATATAGGAGCGAGCAAATAAGTGATGCGGGCAACTTGAGAGTGGCGTAAATTGTGCTTTTACGGTAAATCACACGCGCATCACCTTGCTACCATGAAGGAGTCCTACCCCACCTTATCCGGCAAAGCCTAAAGCCAAGCATGGATATCCTTCATCGCGATAAATGTCTTTCTGCCGCTTTTTTTGACCGGTAAGCGGCCCTCATTGATTTCATTGTATAAAGCCGTATGCCCCATCCCCATGATCTTTTGCGCCTCTTTTACGCGCACATAAAGTCGGCCTTCAAATACCGGCTTTTCTTCCGGCGGATCCGCCTTAGGCTTTGTTGGCCTAGGTTTCTGCCTGATTTCATCTAACTCTCTTGCAGCACGCTTTAAATCGCGTGATAAAATATCCCACAACTGTGCCTCCGCTCTTACATTTACAGCTCGACGCTCTGCCAGCTCAGCTAAATTATGTAACAAATATCTCATAAGAACTCCTTTTGCTCATTTTTAGAGGTTTAAAGCAATAGATAGTCTATTTTGATCTAAGCCCAAGAATAGCCATCACCAGACTACAACCCCTGCCACTATCCTTGTAGTCTGCGCTAACTTTTCTCTTGGGCTGCGATAATCTCTATTGCAGAAAATAGAATCCAGGACAGTAAAATATGTTAAGTAAGTAAAACTACTTTATTTGATCCCCCTGTGCTATAAAGAAAAGCTCTCAAAAAAACTAAAATTATAAATGCGCCGAATACAGAGCCGGCGCGGCTTTGGCGTCTCATGAACAAAAAGAAAAATGTCCTGCTAGTCGCGGACGGCGATAAAACAAGCCATAAAATGCTCTCGCTCTTTCTGGATGAGGATGAGTTTAAGCTTGTAGATTGCACGACAGGCCGGCAGGCCGTCCAGCTTTGTGTGTCCGTCAAACCTGATCTGGTTTTGATTGATCCTGACCTTCCTGACATGAGCGGTGTGGAGCTTATCAAGGCCCTGCGCGAATGGTCGGAATTGCCGATTATTATCATTTCGGTGGATACGGATAACGAGTCCGTCATTTCATGCCTGAATGCGGGCGCCAGCGATTATGTGTTCAAGCCGTTTAATGCCGATGTCTTAAAGGCGCGGATCAACGCCGCGCTGCGCTCGGCGGCGGTGCAGGAAACCGGCGAGCCGGAGCTGGTCAACGGCCCGTTGCGGATGGATCTGGTGCGCCATGAAGTGTTCTTGAATGACGATCTTTTGCTCTTTACGCCGAAGGAATATAATTTGCTGCGCTATTTTATTATTCATCGCGGCAAGATGCTGCCGCACCGTGAGATTTTGAAAGACGTCTGGGGCGACGCCCATGCTGAGGATACGCAATACCTCCGTGTGTTTGTCGGGCAAATCCGCGAGAAAATTGAAAAAGACCCCTCCATTCCCGTCCTGATTATCACCGAGCCCGGCATCGGCTACCGCATGGAAATCGCCGAAATCGCACATCTGCATGAACAGGCCGTGCTCAAGCTGGCGGGTTAAACTCCCCCCCTTACACAATCCTTATACATTCGTGCTGCATTACGCATCGCTTCCTGATGGGGAAAGCCCCATGGTCTGGTTCTGGAATTTAAAAAAGGAATATACCATGAAAACAAGAACCATCCTCTTATGCACAGTCGCCCTGACTTTAGGCGCCTGTAGCTCTTACAACGGCATGTGGGAAAGCTCTGGCCCGCGCTATACGCCCCGCTCTGACATATCACAAAAGAATTACACGCAGGGCAACAATACCGAAGACCGCATGGATAAAAAATCATACAAACAATATGAGCAAAGAGAGCCGTGCCAGAACTATCGCGATCTGCCGCGTAATATGATGGATAATTGCGCCAAGGTCGAAGAAGAAGAAATGGAGCTTGCGAGCACGCAAATGTCAACGCACACCCAGAAACAAGAAAAAGTTCTGCCGATTGTCAGCTCATACACAGTGCTGTTCGATCATGACAAATCAAATATAAGAGCCAATGAAATGGCAACCCTTGATCGTGCCATGCGGGAAATTTCGAAATATAACCCGCGTCAGGTGACTGTTACAGGCTATACCGACAGCTCTGGCAAAGCCGATTATAATCAAACTCTCTCCCGTGAACGCGAGCAGGCCGTATCAAAAGCCTTGCTGAGCCGTGGCATTGAAAATCAGGTGCTTGCACGTGAAGCGCGCGGCGAATATGACCAGGCCGTGCAGACCAAAGACGGCATCAGAAATCAGGACAACCGCCGCGTTGTCATCGATTTCCGCCGTTAATTTTGAGGAAAAGCACGTCATGAAAAATGCATTCACAGATTTTAAGGACTGGGCACTGATTGTTATTGCCTTTGGCCTTGTGATCGTAAGCATCAATCAAATGGGCGGCTTCAATTGGTTCAAATTTTAAAACAAAAAAACAAGGAATAACACCATGAAGATCAAAGATATTATGAGCAAAGACGTTGAAATTGTTGCCCCTGAAACACTTTTAAACGAAGTTGCAAAGAAAATGCAGGCCAGCGATTGCGGCAGCGTTCTGGTCGGCAAGGATGATCGCCTGGTCGGCGTGATTACCGACCGTGATCTTGCCTTGCGCTGTGTTGCGGCATCCCATGATCCCGAGGGAACAAACGCCGAGCAGGTCATGACAAAACAAATCCTGTATTGCCGCGATACGGATTCCCTAGAGGATGTCGCGCTGGATATGACCAAAAACAAGGTACGGCGCTTGCCGGTTCTGGATAAGGACAAGCGGCTTGTGGGCATTGTATCGCTGGGCGATCTGGCGGCAAATTCCACCGATGAGCACCATCGTATTTGTGGCAAAGCCTTAGGGCATATCTGCGCCGAACCGCTAAAGCTGGTCGGGGCGGAAAAGGTTCATCATGCTTAGATATGCGATCATATTTTTTGTCATTGCCCTGATTGCCGGTGTACTCGGCTTCAGCGGCATTGCCGCCGGCGCGGTGGAAATTGCACGCATCTTATTCTTCTTGTTCATCGTGCTGTTCATCATTGCCGCTGTGGTACACGCCCTGAAAGGCAAAGCGCCGCCCGTTTAGAAAAATTTAAAACAAAGGAAACATAACCATGATTACGAATTTAAGATTTTTAACACTCGCCTCTCTTGCCGTTCTCTCCCTTGGCCTTTCGGCCTGTGAAACGATGGAGGGCGCCGGACGCGATATTCAACATGCCGGTGAATCCGTCGAAGAAGCGGCTGAGTAGCCCAACATAAGAAAGATCAAAACCCATGAAACATTATAACAAACTATTTCTTATGCCCGGATTGCTTCTTCTTGGTGCATGCGCCTCAACGGACCTTACTTATGGCGAGAAAATTCAAAATCAGGGAGCCGAAACTCAAGCCATCGGGCAAAACTGGTCTGAAGGCGAAAACCTCGTAACAAAAGGAAATTCCTTAATTCAATCCGGTAACAAGGAAATTGATAAAGGAAAAGACATGGTTTCCAGGGGCGAGGTCACCGTAAGGGAGGGTGAATCCCTGGTCAGAAAAGGAAACCGCCTTAAAACCGGAGCGGAAGAATCTTACCAACGTCGCAACCCTGATAATTTGCCTCCGTTATAATCTTTGACCGAATACCCACTTAAAAAACCCCAAAACCAAAGGAAATACCATGTACATACATTTAAACAAAACCATTCTGGCAACACTCCTGCTCGGCTTTATCGCCGTCCCGGTCATTCAGGCCAGCGCAGAAGAGGTCAAAACCCAGACTCAAACCCGCACCTATTCCTATGACAGCAATAAGGACGGGTATATCCAGCCGGAGGAATTTACAACCTACCTCTATACAAGATCGGATATGGACGGCGACGGCTATATGGGTAATGAGGAATGGAAACTCACCACATCCCAGTTCTACCGCCCCTACAAGGATGTAAATTACAATAACTACACTTATTGGGATCAAGACAAGGACAACCGCCTTGATAACAACGAGGTTAAAACTTTGATTGAAAAAACCGGCCTGTATTCAAAATGGGATACAAATACAGACGGCAAGGTCAGCAACGCCGAGTTCGAAATCGGCACGTTTAACGCCTATGACGATAACGGCGATGGGAACTTAAGCCTCGAAGAATGGAAAAGCGTTCTGAGATAAACCCTCGACTACATATCAGAAAAGCCGCTCTTGGTGGGCGGCTTTTTTATTAATGAGGGGCGTCCTTATACCTTCCTTATACTCTCGCCCTTTATCCGCATCGCATTGTTATACGGCATCTGCGACAACTGCACATGGATCTGCGGTTCGCAGATTTAAACCAAAAGATCAAGGAGATCATCATGGACAATAAAAATCAGAATATGAAGCAGAACTCGAATTCGAAAGAAAACTCCGAGAAGCTGCACAAAAAAATCAAGGAAACATGGAGCGGCCTGAGCGATAATGATGTCAAACTTTACGATGGCAAGCGCGATGAATTTTTTGCCAAGCTGAAAGAAAAGGCCAATATTTCGAAAGAGGATGCCCAGAAGAAAATGCAGCAGCTCGAAAAAGATTGCGGTTGCGGCACAGCAAAAGCAGCATAGGTTTTAAATCGACCTAACCCCGAAAAACCGTCCGGCTCCCCACCGGACGGTTTTTATATGCTTGTTTTGAAATAGTTCCTTTACAGGAAATTTATACACCGGATACTTTCCCGTATCGCTTCTTGATGTGCCGTCCCCTAGGCTTTGGTTCTTACATTACAAAACCCACAGGAGATCGACATGTTTGCCCAGAATGAGTTGGTTGCAGAAACCGGAAAATTACAAAAATTTGCCATGCGTCTAACGCGAAACAAAGCCGATGCTGATGACCTCGTCCAGTCCACCTGTCTGCGTGCGCTTGAAAAGGCGGATTATTTTGAGGATGGTACAAACCTTTTCAGCTGGACTTCCAAGATCATGTATAACCTCTTCGTTTCCGGTTATCGCCGCAAGGTCAAATTTGAAACCCAGTATGACCCGGAATCTTATCTGGAAGAACAGTTCGTAAAGCCAACGCAGGATGCAAAGATGGATTTTTCAGACGTTCAAAGAGCCATGGCTAAACTCAACGCCCATCACCGCAACATCCTTATTTTGGTTTGTTTTGAAGGTGGAAGTTACCAAGAGGTTGCCGATATCCTAGAAATCCCACTCGGCACGGTTCGTTCACGCCTGTTCCGCGCCCGCGCAAGTTTGCAATTTATGCTGGATACGCCCACTATCCCTGCTTATATCGCGAACGCAAAACTTAGAAGCGCGGCTTAAACAGAAAACCTGGTTGTTTATAGATTATATCTGGGCTTTGCTTTATTCTGATCGGTATCGCCACTGCTGCACTCTTCCATATTGTAACACACCAGCAGCGTCACAACATTTCCTATCGGCCTGATAAACGCGTTCATACCATAGTCCGAGCGTTTAATCTGGCCCGTGACTTTGTATCCGTTAATCAAACTCTTGTCTTGGCCTGGCATTTTGACAAGATCAAGCGTCACAGGCTTTGTAATGCCGAGCAGGGTCAGGTCACCCGTCATCCGGCCCGTATCGTTCGTTATCATCTCTATTTTGTCGCTGTGAAAGACCATTGTGGGATAACGGTCGGCATTGAACAGGCCGGGGCCGCGTATATCCGCATCCCGCGCTTTAATGCCGGTATCCACGCTGGCGGTTTGTATAACGATGTCGGCACGGCTGTTTTCAGGATTTTCGTGGTCGATGACAAAGGAGCCTTTAAAATCGTCAAAGCGGCCACTGACCCGCGCTAAAAGCAAATAGCTCACATTGAACCCGACAGTGGTGTGATCTTTGTCAAAGCTGAATTTTTCGGCTACGCCGGATGCGTATGTGCCGCTTGTTATCAGAAGCATCGTTATCAATAATGCGGCAAAACGCTTCATGCGCGATCTTCTTTCCAAAACACATGTGTACGCTTTTATAGCATGAAAGCAATCATAATAACGTGAGAATATTCGATCCTTACGAGAAATTTATATGGCTGCCTTCTTCCCGCATCGCTTCCTGATACACGGCTCAATAGACTCTAACCATACCAAAAAACTTAACCCCCGAAATGTAAGGAAACGATCATGTTTAACAAAAACAAAAAACCAAATGAAATCCGTCCCGCAAACCAAAAGCCGAAAGACAAATCCGGTGTAGTTACGAATAAAGATGCCGCGAATAAGCCGCGCGACAACAAGGAAAGCAAACAGGAAAAATCCGACATGCAATCCGAAGGCGGATGCAGCTAACCCAGAGCACGAGGAGGCCTGTGTCTTTAAAGCCCGGCCTCCTGATGTGCCGATAGAAGACTAGAAAGAAAATTATGAACATTCACTATCAATCAAAACCGCATTTTTCACGTGAAATCACACCGCTTCTGCATAGGGGGTTTGATGCAGAGCAAGAGGATGGTTGCAAAAGCAATATTGCTTTTCAAAATGACCTCTCTGACGAGAACTCCTACATCATGGTGTTTGATAAAAGCCTGGAACACATAAAACAATGAAAAAAAACATAAAAATTCTGCTTATCTGCGATAATGAAGCGGACATTAACAATATAAAAAGCAGAGTGGAAAGCCGCGATGATATTGCATGCTATATCTGGCAGTGCCCCACCCTGACAGAGGGTATTGGCTATCTTGACGTAAAGAAACTGCGTGCGGATATCATCATCCTGGACCTAAGCTTGAAAGGGTCTGAAGATCCTCAAGAGATCTACCGCCAGATGGGTCTTTCCGCTCATGATATCCCTATCATTGTTATTACTGGAAAAGGCGAAAAAGAACATGAACTTGCAACATTTGTAATCGAAGCCGGCGCTGCAGATAATATGATCCGGGGCGAATTTAGCGGTCTGAGCGATGCCATGGAATTTGCCCTGATCCGGCGAAAAATTACAAAAGATAAAAAGACACAAACCGATAAAACACTTCAGGACAGTAAGGACGACGGCGATGCCAAAAACCTGAAGCAGGCGCAGAATCACCAAGATCATTTATCAATGTTTATGGGAGATTATTCAGGTTCCAATAACAGCCCCAAGGATAAAAAGGATGATACATGAGCTATGTTGAAAAAGTTATTGATTCAGATGAAAAGATTCTTACCATTACCTCATTACATTGGATTTATGTCGTCCAAGGCGCTTTATGGCTTTTATTCTTCTTAGTTCTTGGTTTTATTGCTAATCACTATCTATTGTTTTACTCCGGTAGTAATCAAGCCGGTCTGGTTTCAATGAGTTTATGGTCCTTTCATTCATCCGAGTTGAAAGTGCCTGTTATCTGGATTTTTGGAACAATCGGTCTTTCTGGCCTTATGTTTATGTTTCTGATGTATATTTCGATAGAAGTTGGCCTCACAAATAAACGTGTTCTTTACAAAAAAGGGATAATTCGAATCCAGGTTCAAGAGGTGGATCTCATCGATATGAGATCTGAGAGAGTGGATCACGGATGGCTGGGCTGGCTATTAGGATATGGGCGGTTATATCTCGATTGTCGTTTCATGGACGATGTCCGGCTTCCTGCGCTTGTAAAGCCATACGACCTTGTGAAAGCGATCCATGTTGCAAGAGCACATCATCCGGACATTGACTACGGGGAGAAAGAGATGAGGCTAACAATTAACGATCTTAAAAACCGTTCAGGCAAGAGAAAACTGTCATAAAAATAAATTCTCTATAATGGATATAGTATTATGATAAGAAAGCGCGCAAAGTCTTGAAAAAATTGATGTATCTATATAGTCGACTGAAAGAAATTGTGACTGATAAGCTGCCATCATATAAAGCTGCGTTGAGAGATTTGAAAATCGGTCAACTTCAAGAAACGGGGCGGTATAAGAATAACCAAGTTGAAAATTCACATCTGCATTTTCGAAGGCGAGAGCGCGGCATGAATAAATTTAGATCAATGCGATCGCTTCAAAAACTCATCTCAATTCAGTCAATTTTTCAAAACTATTTTAACCATCAACACCATTTAGAAACCCGACAGAATTTTAAAAACCTACGTCACAATTCCGTTGTTTGTTGGAAGGAGGTTTGTACCTGACAAAACTCAGATAAACTTTCGGAGAAAAGTTATCGTTTGTCTGACAGCACTGCCATTTTACCAAGCAGTCTTCACTAACTGTTCTCTGTTTTGTATTAAACGTTATTAAGATCGTTGAGGCTATAACTCGTGCTGCGGCTTCCCCCTGGATCTTTAATTAATATGCTGTGCTCCAGAAGATGCGTAATATCACGCAATGCCGTATCTTGAGAGCATTTGGTTATTTTGGCCCATTTAGAAGAAGTGAGTTTGCCCTCAAACCCGTCCAGCAGTTTATTTAGCATAGTGCGCTGACGCTCATTGATGGATACCTCTTTATACATTTCCCAAAATTTTGCCTTGAATAAAATTGAGGCAAGAGTTTCCTCTGCCTGATTTATAGCTCGCCACAGACATTCTAAAAACCACCATTGCCATGCAGTGATATCCAGATCGCCTTTTTGGGTTCGCTCCAATATGTCGTAATATTCTTTGTGTTCGATTTTGATTTGTGCCGACATGCTGTAGAAACGCTGGGTTGTTTTTTCCGAGCGTGCAAGCGCCATATCAGATATAGCGCGGGCGATACGGCCATTCCCATCATCAAAAGGGTGAATAGTAACAAACCATAAATGAGCAAGTGCAGCCTTCAGTACTGCATCGGTATCGCTTTTCTTTTCAAACCAGATGAGAAAATGATCCATTTCCTTTTTTAAATGCGCGGCATTTGGTGCCTCGTAGTGTATTTTTTCACGTCCGTATGAACCGGAAATAACCTGCATAGGGCCTTGCTCATCATTTCTATAGGCGGCCACTGTGATTTTATGAATGCCGCTATAGCCTGTAGGAAACAAAGCGGCATGCCATCCATATAGGCGTTTATCGGTTAATGGCTTCGCGAAGTTTTGGGTTGCATCAAGTATCATTTCCACAACGCCATCGATATGGCGCTCAGACGGAATAAGCCCGGCGATATCCATACCAAGTCTACGCGCGATAGATGAGCGTACTTGCTCTTTATCAAGGATTTCGCCTTCTATTTCAGAGGATTTTAGTGTGTCCAAAGTAAGAGTTTCTAAAATGGCTTCGGCTCTTAGGGGAAATCCAAGCGCTTCCATTTTGCCAAGCAACCGCCCTTGGGCGTGACGAACTTCTGCCAAGAGAGTGGATAGATGAGCGCTGTCCCAGTAAAAGTCCGGCCATTTTTTTAATTCGTGTATATAAGTCATGATCAATTCACCGCATATTATAAGGAGAATATATCACTCATTCACCGTATTGGCAAGAATATTCGACGCATATTGTGCAGTGAAAAGGCGCGTATTAACCGCACGCCGTTATTGATGAAGATAAGAATTTGAAAAGAGAATAGTTATCGGCTGACTACAACCCCTACCTTTCAGTCTTTTTTTCAAAAACATTTAACCACTACCCTCATCTAAAAAGAGACACTCTAAAAACTTTACGACAGAATTTAGTCAATTCAAGAAATAAGTTTATGCTGAGCCGGTAGTAAAGTACGATTTCAAAAAAGAGTTGGATTCTGTCTAATAGTGCTCTGTTTCATGTCTCAACTTAAAAGCTAAAAATATATTTGACTGATCGGTCAAATATATTATATGTGTCTTACACGTAAAAATTTTGGGACTTTTAGCATTATGGGACGCGCCCCTACCAACACAAAAGAGAAACTGATTCAGACTGCGACGGAGCTTATCTGGAGCGAAAGTTATAACGCGGTCAGTGTCGATGAAATCTGTAAGAAAGCGGACGTTAAAAAGGGCAGTTTTTACCATTATTTTCCTTCGAAGGTGGATTTGGCACTTGAGACCATGAATGCCTGCATGGAGGAGACCAAGCTTCAATATGATGAAATTTTCGCTTCTGAGCACCCACCGTTTGAGCGTTTTAAACGGATGGTTCAGCATGTCATTGAACAGCAACGCACTATCTCTGAGGAATTAGGGCATGTTTGCGGGTGTCCTTTTGCGACTTTGGGATCAGAGCTTGCCCCGCAGGATGAAGGCGTAGGCAAAAAGATTGCCTCTATCTGCGCGAAAAAAACGCGGTATTACGAAGATGCTTTGCGGGATCTTGCCACTTTGGAGCTTATTGATCCGAGCACCGATGTGGCGAAAAAAGCGGATGAGATTTTCGCCTTTATTATTGGTCAGCTCATTATGGCCCGCATTAAAAATGATCTGGGTTTTATTGAGAACAATATGGAAGACGCCTTGTTTGATCTGATTGGGATCAAACAGTACGCTCTGAAAGGCGCTGCGTAGGCACTTAAAGATTAATCGGGAGAATGAGAGATATCATGAAAAAACGGACTTTTATTATTATAGCGGGAATTGCAGTAATCGCAGCGGTTAGTGGCGGTGTTATTACTTTCAACCAATCATCGCATAAAGCTATAGCCGAAGGCGGGGCACCTGGAAGTATGCAGGCGATGCCCGTTGATATAGCAGAGATCAAGGCCGAGCCCGTGCAGATTTGGAAGCATTTTTCGGGTCGCATTGTCGCGGTCGATCGTGCGGAGATTCGTCCGCAGGTGAGTGGCCGTATTACAGAGCTTCGTTTTGAAGATGGGCAGCATGTTGATAAAGGTGATGTCCTGATCGTTATTGATCCGCGCCCTTATCAAGCGACTTTGAACCAAGCACAAGCGGCGTTAAATGTCGCGATGACCGAGGCCACTTTGGCGGAAAAGGACTATCAGCGCGCAGTGAATTTGATTTCGAGCGAAGCGATTTCGCAAAGCTTGCTGGATGAGCGGACCAACCGGCGCGATGCGGCAGAGGCTGCTGTTAAAGGCGCTAAGGCTGTTGTAGAAAGCGCAAAGATTGATTTGGATTACGCCTATGTGAAGGCCCCGATTTCTGGCAAGGTCAGCCGCGCGGAAATCACGGAAGGCAATCTGGTTGAAAGCGGTCCGAATGCGCCGCTGTTAACGAGCATTGTTGATGATGAACGGGTTTATGCCGATTTTGAAGTCGATGAGCGCACCTATCTTAACAGTGTGAAAGCGAGCGCAAATGGCGATGAAAAAGTTCCTGTTCGCCTGCAGGTGCTTAATCAAGATTTAGAATATAAGGGCGTTATTCATAGCTTTGATAACCGCATTGACCCTGCGTCAGGGACTATTCGTGCGCGGGCCATTTTTGAAAATGAAGATAAGGTTTTACTGCCGGGTATGTCTGTTAGCGTGCTTATGGGCGGTACAGGCGATCAAAACAAGATCCTGGTTTCAGAGCGCGCAATTGGCACGGATCAGGACCGAAAATTCGTTTACACGGTGAACGGCGATAAGGTTGCCAAATACCGCGAGGTGAAACTTGGAGAAAGCTTTAACGGTAAACGCGTGATTTTGGCGGGGCTTGAAGAAGGCGAGAAGATTATCACAGACGGGCTTGTGCGCATTCGTCCGGGTATGCCGGTGTCTGCGAAGATGGCGGATGAGACACCGCCTCAAGACACTATCCCTGAAAGCCACGAAACAAGCGAAGAGGAATAATCCATGAATTTATCAGGCTATTTTATCGACCGGCCAATCTTCGCCGGTGTGCTCTCCTTCGTGATTTTTATGCTGGGAGCCATTGCGCTCTTTCAGTTACCGATTTCGGAATATCCCGAAGTTTCACCTCCATCCGTGCAGGTCAGCGCAAGCTTCCCCGGCGCAAACCCTTCGGTGATTGCGGAGACAGTGGCCACGCCATTGGAAGAACAGATCAACGGGGTTGAGAATCTTCTTTATATGAACTCGCTGGCAACGGCAGATGGCCGTTTGTCGATCACGGTGACATTTGCGATTGGCACCGATGTCGATTTGGCGCAGCAGCTTGTACAGAACCGTGTATCACAGGCCCTGCCCCGGCTTCCTGCTGTAACGCGAGAGCTTGGCGTTACGGTTGTAAAAAGCTCGCCCGATTTGACGATGGTTGTTCACCTGACCTCGCCGAATTCGCGCTATGACATGCTGTATTTGCGCAATTACGGCACGCTGAATATCAAAGACCAGTTGGCGAAAATTCCCGGTGTGGGTCAGGTTCGTCTTTTCGGGTCCGGGGATTATGCGATGCGCGTATGGCTGAACCCTGATCAGATTGCCGAGCGCGGCATGAGCGCGGATGAGGTTATTGGCGCTATTCGCCGTCAGAATATTCAGGTTGCCGCGGGGGTTATCGGCGGGCCGCCTTATGACGATCAGACGCAAACGCAATTGCCAGTGAATGTGCAGGGGCGACTTTCGAGTGCGCAAGAATTCGAAGACATTATCGTCAAGCGTGATGAAAAGGGTGTGATTACGCGGCTGGGAGATGTGGCGCATGCAGAGCTGGATGCGCAGACCTATTCCCTGCGCTCTATGCTGAATAACGAACCAGCGGTTGCGATTCCGATTTTTGCTGCACCAGATGCCAATGCTTTGCAGCTGTCCAGCGATGTGCGGGCAAAGATGGCGGAGCTTAAGAAAACCTTCCCCGAAGATGTCGATTACGAAATTGTTTATGACCCGACCGTGTTCGTGCGTCATTCCATCGATTCCGTCATCCACACATTGATTGAAGCGGTGATGCTGGTGGTTTTGGTGGTGATTGTCTTCTTGCAGACATGGCGTGCCTCAATCATTCCTTTGCTGGCTGTGCCTGTATCGATCGTCGGTACATTTGCGATTATGCTGCCACTTGGATTTTCGATTAACGTGCTGTCCCTGTTCGGACTTATTCTGGCCGTCGGGATTGTGGTTGATGATGCCATCGTTGTTGTTGAAAACGTGGAGCGGAATATTGAAGAAGGTAAGAAGCCGCGCGATGCGACAATTCAGGCGATGAAAGAGGTGACTGGGCCAATTATCGCGACCTCGCTCGTGATTGCCGGCGTGTTCATTCCGATTGCATTCATCAGTGGTTTGACGGGCATGTTTTACAAGCAATTCGCGCTGACGATTGTGATTGCGACATTTATTTCGACCTTTAACTCTTTGACGCTGAGCCCGGCGATGTCGGCTTTGCTGCTCAAGCCTCGTGAGGCGCAGCGCGATAAGCTCACCAAGGTGATGGACTTTTTGTTCGGCTGGTTCTTTAACCTGTTCAACAAGGCTTTTGGAAAAGGACAGCATGTCTATTCTAAGAGTGTAGGCGTATTTGGCCGTCGTAAGGCGATCATGATGGTTGTGTTTGGCGCGCTTGTTTATGCAACGTATTTCAGCTTCAGCCTTGTTCCGCCGGGATTTGTGCCTGCGCAGGATAAGCAATATCTGATCAGCTTTGCGCAATTGCCGCCGGGCGCGACGCTTGAGCGCACAGAAGATGTGATGCGCCAGATGGGTGAAATTGCGATGAGCGAAGACGGTGTTTCGAATGCTGTGCAATTCCCCGGTCTGTCGATTAACGGGTTTGTGAATTCATCAAGTGCGGGAATTGTATTCGTGCCGCTGGATGATTTTGAAGAACGCAAGTCATCGGAGTTGAGTGCGGGCGCGATTGCAGGACGGCTGCAGCAAAAATACAGCGCGATTGATGATGCGTTTATTGTGATCTTCCCGCCGCCGCCTGTGCGCGGCCTAGGGACTACTGGCGGGTTTAAATTACAGATCGAAGACCGTATTGATCTGGGGTATCAGGCATTGTCGGAGATTGTTGGTGAAGTCGTTCAAAAAGCGAATGCGGATCCGGCCTTGGTTGGGGTCTATAGTGGATACAACATCAATGTGCCACAGCTTTACGTCGATCTTGACCGCACAAAAGCGCAGCAACTCGGTCTGCCGATTGATGAGATTTTCCGCACAATGCAGATTTATCTAGGCTCAATTTATGTGAACGATTTCAACCAGTTCGGGCGCACATACCAAGTCGTTGCACAAGCGGATAAAGAATTTCGCTCTACGCCGCAGGATATTTTGCGCCTGCAGGTGCGTAATGCGAACGGGCAGATGGTGCCTTTGGGGTCTGTTGTTCGCGTTGAAGAGAGTTTCGGGCCGGAGATTGCATCGCGTTATAACGCATTCCGCTCTGCTGATCTGAACGGTAATGCTGCGCCGGGATATTCGTCCGGGCAGGCACAAGCCGCGATCACGAAGATTCTGAATGAAACTTTGCCGCAAGGTGTTGAGTTCGAGTGGACGGAGCTGACGTATCAGCAAATTCTGGCGGGGAATACGGCGATCTATATCTTCCCGCTGTGTATTTTCTTTGTGTTCCTCGTCTTGGCCGCGCAGTATGAAAGCCTGACGCTGCCGCTGGCGGTCATCATGATTGTGCCGATGGGCATTTTGTCTGCGTTGATAGGAATTTATCTTACAAATGGCGATAACAACATCTTTACGCAGATTAGTTTGTTCGTGCTGGCGGGGCTGGCGTGTAAGAACGCGATTTTGATTGTTGAGTTTGCGCGCGAGCTGGAGCACCAGGGACGCAGTGTTCTTGATGCGGCTGTTGAGGCGTCTCGTTTGCGTTTACGTCCGATCTTGATGACGTCGTTTGCTTTCATCATGGGTGTGTTGCCCCTGGCACTCAGCCAAGGCGCGGGCGCAGAGATGCGTCAGGCGATTGGAATTGCCGTATTCTCGGGCATGCTTGGTGTGACGTTCTTTGGATTGGTTTTTACGCCTGTATTTTATGTTTTGCTGCGTAGCCTGGAATTGAAACTGGCAGGCCAAAAAGCACATTCAAAAGAGCACATAACCGGCAAAGCAGGAGAATAAGCGCATGAAAAAACATTTATTATTATCCAGCTGTCTGGTTTTAAGTGCGTGTTTTGCAGGCGGTCTAGAGAATACCGAAGTTGCCGGACCACAAAGCTGGACCGCGAAAAATCATCAGGCTGCTGAGATTGTGAATGCGGAGTCTTTGCATGAATGGTGGAAGCGTTTTGATGATCCTGTTTTGAACTCTCTGGTATCGCACAGTTTGCGCGAGAGCCCAGACCGCCTTATTGCAGAAGCAAAAATTCTTGAAGCGCGCGGTTTGCGCCGCAGTTCGCGCTCTTTCCTGTTCCCACAAATTGACGGTTCGGCTTCTGCGGGTCGAGAGGATACGGAGGTCAATGGCAGCAATGAGGATTCTTTTTATGATGCGCGGTTTGATGCGTCATTCGAGCTTGATGTTTTCGGGAAGAACCGCAAAAACTTTTCTGCGGCAGACTCAACATTGGAGGCTGCGCAAGAGCAGTATGATGATGTTAGTCTGACGTTGATTGCGGAAGTGGTGCGGACCTATATCGATTACAGATCGGCGCAGAACCAAACACGCATTGCCCAGAAAAACTTGGTGATACAAGAAAAGACGCTGAGCCTCGTTAATGATCTTTTCCGCTTGGGCGAAGCGCCACGGCTCGATGTTGAGCGTGCGGAAACTCTTGTCAATACGACGCGGGCTTCTGTCCCTGAATTTGAACGGCAAGCTGCAAATGCCCGGCTGCGCCTTAGTGTTTTAACGGGCCTGACGCCTGATGTTGTTTTGCCGATTGTCGCTGGTGATGCAGAGATACCGGGCAGCGGGGTGCGTGCAGCTCTTATGAGTCCGGCGCAAATTCTGGCACTGCGTCCGGATGTTCGTGCAGCGGCGGCCGCTTTGGAAGCCAGTACGTCTTTGGCGGAAGCCACCACGGCGGAAATCTTCCCCAGTTTTACTTTAAGCGGATTTTACGGCATCGCGGATAGCGCGGTGATAGATAGCGCGACGCCTTGGAATATTGCGATTGGCGCGGCAGTGTCATTGCTTGATTTCGGGCGCATTGAGGGGCGGGTTGATGCGGCGCGTGCGCGCGAGAAGCAAGCGTTTGAGACGTACCGTAAAACTGTGCTTGAAGCGGTGAGCGAGGTTGAGACAGCCCTCAGCGATTACGCGCATATTAATGAGCGCCATGCGTCTTTGAGCAAAGCTTATATCAGCGCGGAAAAAGCGCTCAAACTTTCGCAGACTTTATTTAAGGAAGGCGAGGTTTCTTTCCTCGACGTTTTGGATGCGCAGCGCAGTGTGAATGATGCCGAAACGGCTGTTGTCAGCGCGCGCGCCGCTCAAGCAGAGAGCGTAGCGCGCATTTACAAATCGCTGGGTGTTTATTAATTAGCATCCGCAGTTATTCTGTTATAAGGATGCCCTGATTTTCAAGCGCTTGTTCATTGCTAAGACCTGATACATTCAACAGCGTTGCAATTTTCACGAAATCATTACCATTTCCATCACGATTTATGAAGATTTCACTGTTTCTACCGGCTTGATTGATGCTCACAAAGTCCGTGATAACGTCATCATTGGAATCGTATCCCTGGAGGATGGAACTGATATCCAATTTGTCGCCCTGCCCTCTCTTGAAGTCCATGACGGTATCTTTGCCATTGTTTCTCAAGTTGCTCGTATCAAAGACGAATGTATCTGCTCCTGCGCCGCCATAGAGCTGATCTGCACCGGCCTGGCCAATAAGTTTGTCGTTGCCGCCGTTACCCTTAAGGACATCGTCTCCACCCCCGCCTTTGAGGGTGTCGTTACCGGCTTGACCAAGAAGCGTGTCATTACCGGTCTGACCTAATATTGTATCATTCCCGCCGCCACCTTTGAGCGTGTCATGGCTGCCTCCGCCTTTAAGCGTGTCATCACCAGCCTGGCCAATTAATGTATCTTCTCCGCCATTACCCTTGATTAAGTCATCGCGTCCGCCACCTTTGAGCGTATCATTTCCTGACTGGCCTACGATCTTATCATCACCACCGCCGCCTTTGATGAAGTCATCGCCGCTGCCGCCTCTGAGAACGTCGTTTCCTCCATTACCTATAATAGTGTCGTCACCACTATCGCCTCTAATGTTATCGTCTCCGGCTTGACCAAGCAGTCTGTCATCGCCGCTACCGCCTTTAATGAAGTCATCGCCGCTACCGCCCCTGACAATGTCGTTACCCTCATCGCCATTCAGTTCGTCATCCCCATCATTACCAGCAATAACGTCGTCGCCTGCTCTACCATAAATAATGTCAACGCCGTTAGTTCCTGTAATTTCATTATCGAATCTACTTCCGTTAACGGGGGTTGGGTTTTGGGCGTGGACTGTAACGGTTCCAGTATCAGTGCCACCATTGTTATCGTCAATGGTGTATTGAATCGAGTATGTGCCAGAATATTGCGAATTTGCAATGAGTGTGAGTGTCCCATTTGATGACATACTTAAAGTTGCATGCGCTGGGTTCGTATTAAATGTCACTCTCAGACTGTCGCCATCCGCGTCACTATCATTTGATAAAACATTGATTGTCTTTGCCGATCCTCTGATGAGCGTAATCGTATCATTATTGGCGACAGGCGCGATATTCGTTGGCGGCGGCGGGTCGGAGATCCCGTCATCATTCACCGTCAGACTTACGGTCGCCGTATCTGTTCCATTGATGCCGCCGTCATTCACTTTATATACAAAGCTGTCCGAGCCGGTGTAGTTCGCGAAAGGCGTGTAGGTAATTGTTTTATTGGCGTTGACGGTTACATTTCCGTGCACAGGACCTGATTGAATCGTGACCGTGAGAGGGCTTCCTTCAGGGTCTGTGTCGTTGCTCAAAACATTGATCACTCTCGATGTGTTTTCCGTCAGCGTTGCACTGTCGTTATTGGCGACAGGCGGGCTGTTAGGCTCTGGAATCCCGTCACTATTCACCGTCAGACTTACGGTCGCCGTATCTGTTCCATTGATGCCGCCGTCATTCACTTTATATACAAAGCTGTCCGAGCCGGTGTAGTTCGCGAAAGGCGTGTAGGTAATTGTTTTATTGGCGTTGACGGTTACATTTCCGTGCACAGGACCTGATTGAATCGTGACCGTGAGAGGGCTTCCTTCAGGGTCTGTGTCGTTGCTCAAAACATTGATCACTCTCGATGTGTTTTCCGTCAATGTGGCACTGTCATTATTGGCGACAGGCGGGCTGTTAGACTCTGGAATCCCGTCATCATTGACCGTCAGACTTACGGTCGCCGTATCTGTTCCATTGATGCCGCCGTCATTCACTTTATATACAAAGCTGTCCGAGCCGGTGTAGTTCGCGAAAGGCGTGTAGGTAATTGTTTTATTGGCGTTGACGGTTACATTTCCGTGCACAGGACCTGATTGAATCGTGACCGTGAGAGGGCTTCCTTCAGGGTCTGTGTCGTTGCTCAAAACATTGATCACTCTCGATGTGTTTTCCGTCAATGTGGCACTGTCATTATTGGCATTCGGTCTGTCGTTTACAGGGATAATGTCGATGTTAAATGTTTCCTGCGGCATTGTCATACCATTGGCGGATACTGTGAAAGCAAAGCTGTCATCCGTGTCGACGTTTAAGTTCGGGACGTATCTGATAGAGCCGCTGTTGATATTAGCCTGAGTGAACGTTCCACCAGCGCTGATTTCGACATTATGCAATGTTAGCTGTCCCTTAATAGGGGCTGTATCCAACGTGTAAATAATCTGGGATGGGTCTACAGGTGTCCCACCCATAGACAGGCTGAGCTGGCTTTGTGTAACGGTCAGCGTAGCATCTTCATTTATTTGCGCGCCCAAATTCGAAACAGACGCACTTACACCAGCGATCGATGCATAATCGAGGTTCATTGTTGAACCGTTGGAAAATTCTATTTTTGCGAAGATATTGGCAAAATCGGTAAGACTATTATCGCCTACAAAGTGATCACCGAGTGTTATAACTTCATCACCTATATTCAAGTAAAGGTCTAAGAAATACACAGCGAGTGGGTTTGAGGGAGGTGCTTTTTGTTCAATTGAAAGCGATACGTCACTCGCTGTTATACCAGGGCCGAGAACAATGGTGTTAACATCGCCACTTACAAATTGTGTAGTATAAAAAATGTCGTTGCCATCGCCAATGCTCCACTCATACGTGTCACTTCCTGCACCACCGTTAGCAGTGTCTAAACCGGTTCCACCATTTAGGATGTCGTCCCCATCGCCTCCTAATAAGTCATCATCCCCATCGCCACCATATATGGTGTCGTTTCCGGCTTTACCAAACAGGCGATCATTTCCACCAAGCCCATAAAGCGTATCGTCGCTCTCGTATATGCTATTCGCATTGGTCACGAGTTCGTCATTGCCTTCTGTGCCGTGCAGCGTAAAGTGGCGGTCAATACGTCTTTCGGTGCCATCTGCAAAAACAAGTTTTTCAACTGCGTTTGGAAGCATATTCCCGCCGGCAATAAATGCATCTTCGATAGTAATAAAGCTATCACCAATATTCACCGTCATTGCCGATAATCCTGGGCTGTTGAAAGTTGATATTTGCGAAATTGTTACATCTTCGGGGGCGATGCCTGCGCCAAAAATGATTTGATCCATCCCACTGAAATCTTGAATGGTGTCGTTTCCGTCGCCCAAATTCCAATGATAGGTGTCGTTGCCCATACCCCCTTGCAGTCTATCGTCGCCGATTCCACCAGTTAGAATGTCGTTACCCTGAGTTCCGTCGAGGAGGTCATTGCCACCGTGTCCATTTAATTTGGCATCTAATGGTATCTCTATTGAGGTCGCGAAGATATTGTCGTCACCATTGGTTCCATTTAACGTTAAATCTGCATTGGCATTCAGCACTGTCCCGTCCGCAAAGGCGAATTTCTCAATTTTGTTTGCAAATCCAACACCAAATCCTTGTTTTCTGAAATGATCCTGGATTGTTAACTGCTCAGAGCCAATATAGACCAAAAGGTCTCTTCCAGAGATTGTGAAGATAGCATTACTGACGCTTATACCAGAGCCAAAGCTCACTCTGTCGTCTGTGCCTGAATGGTCAAAGATCGTATCGTTTCCGTCGCCTATATTCCAAATGTAGGTGTCATTGCCAGAGGAGCCGTTCAGGATGTCGGCACCGCCCTTCCCATTAATCGTATCATTTCCCGCGGTTCCATTCAGGGTCTCTGATTGATTGGTGCCATTAATTGTAGCCATTTCTACATCTCCGATTTTTCATCCGTTGTCAGCCTGGTTGCTGCTAGGCAGCTTTTATAGCAAACTACATGCCAATTTATCTTTTTATTTACATAGTATTGTTTATTTTTGCAAGCTGATTATTATCTTCAATACAGGCTTTTCGAAAAAAACTCAAGAAACGAAAGCAATTTGGCACTATTTTTTGATATTATGCAAATTAAGAGCTTTATTTTTACTTGCTCTATACGCCTCATGGCCCAATTTGGATTTTTTCAATTTTTTGTAGGGACATTTTTCCTATGGAGAAAGGAAGGCTTTACTTTTTTGCTGGTATGCTTTGTGTGTAGCTTTCAATAATTTTGAAGCCAGTTCCGTCATGGGCGTGAATTTTAATGCTCATGCTGTCCGGGTTGATTTCAATTTCGTTGAATCCGTTTTGTTGCTTGCGCCGACGTGAAGACAGCGCCGTGGAAGCACTCAGGTATAGAGTTCTGTGATCAATATCCCCAATCGTTGTTACCGATGCATGATGGACATGGCCAGTCAGAACAAGATCGACCTTCATATCATTAAGGGCATTCATTGCATTTTTAGCGCCAAACACAACAGCATCCATCGGAGCATTGAGGGCATGGTGCACTGGGTGATGGAACACACAGATGCGGCGTTTTGTATTATCAGGATCATACTGATCATAAATGCCACGGATATTCAGTATCTGTGTCCCTGAAATAGCGCCATTTGCCCAATTCCAATGGGGTAGTACTCGCCGTGCAGAATTAATGCCTGCAATCACAACCTGATCATTTGAAAAGTATGGGCATAAATTTTCATCAATAAAATGTTTGTATTTTCTGTAGGGACTCAAGAAACGCTCAAACAGATCATAGCGCGGAATATCATGGTTGCCAGGGACACAGAAAACGGGCGCAGGCAGGCTTTGGATAAAGGTTTTGGCTTTCGCAAATTCACGGCTGCTGGCGACTTGCGTAAAATCGCCGCTTACGATTATATGATTGGGGCTTTGCTCTTCTAAAGCACATTTGAGGGCATCGAAGATTTTGTCTTCTTCTGTCCCAAAATGCAGGTCTGAGAGGTGTAGGAGTTTCATCGGTCCTTTCGTGAGCCTTGTCGCTATCTAAAATCTTTGAACATATCCAAATTAATCAGATATGAGTTTTGTACGGTAAAAGTCGGTTCTCCAATAATAATTCTATCATCAACACATGAGATCCCCAAACCACAGCCGATTAACAATAATGCGCTTATGGTTAGAGCAAAGCCCATCAGTGTCATAGCGCCGTCTTTTGCACTAAAACCCAACGCAAAAAACAAAATAGGCACTGATATTATCATCGGGAAAAATGGGATAAAACCGATAAGAACCATCAAAAGAGCCAGCACTACACATATGGATGCCGCAAGGTATTGAAATACTCTGCTGTTCAAAACGCTCAAGCGTGGCTTTAGAATTTTGTCTAAGCGTTGTGTATAGGGGCGCGCCATTCTGATTGCGTGTGTAAGTTTGCTTCTTTTGAAAGAAAAACTTTTTATTCTTTGCGGTAGCCACGGATAGCGGCGGCCCATTAGCATCTGCAGAGCAATGACGGCAATAAACAAACCTGCAAAAGCCGGTACGCCAGGAATTGCACCGAGTGGAAGAATGGCCATCAGCGCGGGGGCCAAGAGCAAAGGGCCAAAGCCTCTATGGTTGAAAGATTCCACAACATCACCAAAACTCACTTTTGAGCCTTTGATATCATCTTGAAGCAAATCAAGCGTTTGAGTTAATTTAATGGCATTACTCATTATTGGACCCCAGCTTCAGGCACGAGAACATCTAGCGCTTTTTCCTGTAGCCAAAAATTCAGCGGCATTCTCATTGAGACGGTCTCACCGTCCAAAGATAAAAGCTCTTCTTCCTTTGAAGATTTTAAACTCATCGTTTCACCCACCCAATCACGAATGACTGGATCTTTATGCCAGTTGCCAAAACGCAACCGCGCCATAAGGCGGATTTTGTCCCATGTATTGGCTGGGGCTGCGGAATAGATACCTAAAACGCCATCTTGTAGAGATTGACGTTTAAACATATCTTCGCCTGAGTGCGGATCGGGCATGTATTGGTTGTTCGATACGACGAGAGCCGCTGTTTTTAGTGAGTGACTTTTACCATCTATCGTAATTTTAACATGACGCTGGTTAACCTTGTCAATTTGCTCAAGCACAAAAACAGTCAAACGCGGTATTAAAATCGGCGTGCTCTGGGTTCTGTTTTTCTCACGAAACTCCGCACTCTCAGGCATTGTTCCTAAGCCCACACAGCATAGGAAAATCTTATGATTGACCATGCCAACATCCATGCTGACTGTTTTGACGCCTTGGGCATAGCCACTGAGCGACTCGGATAGATCAACGGGAATATTGAGATCTCTGGCAAGCAAGTTCATCGTGCCTAATGGCAAAATCCCGAATGATTTTTTGCTCTGTAGGCAAAGCTCCGCAACGCTTTTGATAGTACCGTCGCCGCCGCCAATCAGAATTGGAGCTTCACTGTCGTTCAAATCATTTATGCGCGCAGTAATATCCTGTGGCTTTAAGAAGTCGAGCGTTTCAACTTTTACAGGGCTATTTGCAATCATCTTTTCAAAATGGTCGCGGCCCATCTCTATGACAGTTCCGGCTTCCTGATTGATAACAATATGATAAGCAGGATTTTTATTCATGTTTTCAAACCTCTAATGATAACCAACACGCAATAAAATGATGAAGTTCCTTTAAGATTATTCTTTATACATGCGCGATATGTGCATGGCATACAGACTCTTATGTGGTTATACTGTTTTTTTAAAAAAGGGATTATTGTGGATCATTCACATGCATTAACCCATTTAGCGACAGTTTTGGCGGCGGCCTTCCTCGGCGGGGCATTGTTTCGCAAACTTAAACAACCCGTTCTGGTTGGCTATATCATTGTTGGCTTAATCTTGAGCCCCTCTGTCTTGGGTGTTGTGCAAAGCCCTGAAGAAGTCTCTCTTCTGGCTGAGTTGGGCATTTTGTTGTTATTGTTTATCGTCGGAATGGAGATTGATTTAAAATCGTTTCGGTCCGTTTCGAAAATTTCCTTGGTAACCTGCGCGGCACAAATAGGCATTGGGCTTGTCGCCATGTCAATCTTGGGGCTGCTTTTCGATTGGCCCTTGAACCGTTGTATCCTGTTAGGCTTTGCTGTGGCTTTGAGCAGTACTGCAGTGGCGCTTAAAATCCTGGAGGATATGGGTCTACGGAAAACCAAAATCGGGCAATCGAGCGTCGGCATTTTGGTCGCACAAGATCTCGCTTTCATCCCTATGGTTTTGATTATTGGGGCGCTCAATACTGGTGAGGGATTTAATTATGACGGCTTGATCCGTCTTGCGTTTGCGATTGTGCTTTTGGCGGCTTTGATGTTTTTGCTGACGCGGCGGCCGAAAATTTTTGAAAGGATCTGGAAGAGGTTTGAGCATATCAAAGCCGATGCGATGCGCGGTCAGGTTGCAATTACTGCTCTGGCGTTTTGTTTCAGTGCCGCGGCAATCGCCGGTATTATGGGTATTTCTGCGGCTTATGGCGCATTTTTAGCGGGCATTCTTTTGGGTCATACTATGAAAAGTAAGGAGCTTGAGGATCATACAAAGCCGATTTTCGATGTCACAATCATGGTGTTTTTCCTCTCGATTGGCTTGCTGATTGATTTAAAATTCTTGTGGGAGAATATCGGCGCGACGCTCACGCTTTTGTTTATGACGATGCTTTTGAAAACCGTGGTTAATTTCTACGTTCTACGCTGGCAAGGCATGAAAAAGGAAGAGGCCTACGTGACCGGCGCCGCGCTCGCGCAGGTCGGAGAGTTCTCCTTTATTTTAGCCGCTATTGGTCTCAGTGCGGAAACGATCAGGCCAGAGGGTTATAAATTCGTTGTGGCGATTATATCGCTGAGTTTACTGGCGACGCCTTTGTGGCTCTATCTTGTTGAAAAGCGTGGGCTGCTCAAACATCTTGATGTTGTCAAAGTCGTTAAAAAACGCAACGCGCGAAAGAAAAAAGAAGCGGCGCAAGGGTTATAAGCCTTCTATTCATCCATAATTTTTTTCAAACAGGCGCGTGTCAAACGTTCAAGCAGAATTGGTTTTTTTACAGGCTTCACCAGGTAATCATCTGCCCCGGCTTTGATGACTGATTTTACTGCCTCTTCAGACATATCCCCGGTTAACACGATCACAGCCGTTCTCGAGGATTTAGCGTGCAGCGCCTTTATGATTTCAACGCCATTTATGTCAGGGAGGTTTAAATCTATCAGCGCGGCCTTGAATACAGTTGTCTTAATATGCTTGTTTGCTTGCCGTCCATTATCGGCCAAAGTAAGCTCGTAGTCTCCTTCTAGGTAGTCACGCAACACGATTTGCATTGCATATTCATCTTCGACGACTAAAATTTTAGGTTTGGGACCGTAGCTCATCGTAGTAATATTCTAAGACTCATTTGTTTACTTCAGCTAGGCACTATATCACCTAAATGATTAATGAAAATACAGTCCGTGATTTTTTACAGAATTTTGATGATGCCAAGCATCACAAAATGCTGAGTGTTTTTAGCTTGAGCTTGAATTCTCATATTGATACCTGCAGAGCCGCCCTTAAGAGTCAAAATGCGGAGGCATTGAAGGCTTCCATCCATGATATAAAGTCTTTGTCTTATACCATTGGGGATGAGGAGACAGGCCAAATGGCGGAGAGGATTGAAAAGGCAGTGATTGATGGAGATTTTTCCCAAGCCTTTGAAGATACGCCGGCTCTTTTGGGCTATGTTGAAGCAGCTGTTGAGATTATAGAGCGCATGGCTGGGGATCTTGAGGCGCCTTAGAATTGCGCGTTTTTCCATTGTTTTTGTTTGCGGTGAATGGTGGCCGGATTAATGTCCAGCCGCTTTGCTGCGCGGGTGGTATTTCCTGAACACGCCGCTAACGCAGCGAGAATCACTTCTTTTTCGTAGAATTGCAGAGGTTTAATGTGCTCTTCTTGTTGAGGCAAGAATGAAGGTTGCTGCGTGATACCAGCATCAGCGGCGAGTTTGTCCAATGTATGTTCTGCAGCCTGCTCCAAAACATTGAGCATTTCAAGCTCTACGACTTCGCCATCATTCAGCACCACGATACGGCGGATTGTGTTTTCCAGTTCGCGCACGTTGCCCGACCAGCGGTAATTCATGAAAAGGTTTTTAACCCCGTCTGAAAAGCTCTCGAACGACTTGCTTTCTTCATCTGCGGCCTTGTGCAGAAAGTCCTGTGCCAAAAGCATGATATCATCTCCCCGATCACGCAAAGGCGGTAGCTCTATAGGGATCACGTTGAGGCGGTAGTAAAGGTCTTCGCGCAGGGACCCGTTTTTAATCGCTTCCAGGGGGTCACGGTTGGTTGCACTTATAAAACGTAAATTGACGCTCTGGGTACGTGTATCGCCAACTGGCATAAATGTGCCGGATTGTATGAAACGAAGAAGCTTGGCCTGAAGCTCCATCGGCATTTCACCCAACTCGTCCAAAAAAAGCGTGCCTCCATCCGCGCGCGCGGCGGCGCCAATGCGATCCGATGTTGCGCCGGTGAATGCGCCTTTAACGTGGCCAAAGATTTCACTTTCCAATAGGTTATGCGGGATGGCGGCGCAGTTTAAGATCTCCATCGGCTTTGATGCTCGCGTACTTAAATTATGTACCGCACAGGCGGCCAGTTCCTTTCCCGTACCGCTTTCACCCGTGATGAATACCGACGCTTTACTCTGAGCCGCATTTTCAATGACATTATAGACGGCCTGCATTTTTGGGGATTTTCCGATGAAATCCTGAAATGTGTCACGCGAGATTTTTTCGAAATTCTGTACAATAGCCTTTAGGTCGACGCGCTCCAGGGCGTTATTAAGACTCACACGTAAGCGCTCCGGCGATACGGGTTTAGGCACAAAATCATGTGCGCCAAGCTGCATGGCCTCCACGGCTGCGGACATGCTTGTTTGCCCTGTGATGATGATCACTGCGCAACGCATGTGCGCGCTGTGAATCGCTTTTAATATTTCAAAGCCATGAATGTCTGGCAAGTTTAGGTCTAGCAAAACCGCGTCATACTGTTGCTTTGCGATTTTTTTCTGGCCTTCTTTGCCGGTATAAGCAACATCAATCGTATAGCCTTCAGGTGCCAGAAATTCTTCCAGCGTTGCAGCCATGGCTCGCTCATCTTCAATGATCAAAACTTTTTTCATAATTTAATTGCTTTTTTCAACGATTTTTATTTATTCTTGTATTATGCACTTGCAATTTTAAACATTTTATTAATTTTGTAAAGTTTATTAATTAAAAAAAATTGTATAAATAGCTGTTTTAAAACAATATTGTTTCATTTAGCGTTTTTGGCATGTTCCATGCAAATCCCTCTTGTCAAAAGGGTTAGTAACATGATCAAACACATTAAAAGTGATGACGTACTTTTACATCAAGCTCATATCATAGAAGATGAGTTAGAGCGTATCGTTGTTGGGGCCAGAAAGGCTCTTGATGCGAGTGTGGATTGTGTTGCCTTACTCAAAGGGGATTTTTTTGACAATCCTGCTAATTACTAATAGCCAATTATCTTTCTCATGGTAACTAGCCCTTATTTGTGAGATTGATGCATCAACATTCAGACGGACATTTTGTCCGTCTTTTTTTGCTCTGAATTTATCTGCGTAGCTTAGCTTTTGTTTCACAGATATTGTTGAAGCTTTGCGTAAAGTACCTCTTGTCTTACAGGCTTTGCGAGGTAATCGTCCATGCCGACTTCAAGACATTTGTCCCTCTCACCAGCCATAGCGTTGGCTGTCATTGCAATAATGACGTGACGTGAGCCGCTGGATATTTCGCGTTTACGAATTTCTATGGTTGCTTCAAAGCCATCCATCACAGGCATCATGCAATCCATTAATATAATATCGTAATCATTGTCGTTGTTCGCCAGCATGTCTATCGCTTCTTTGCCATTGCTAGCCAGATCAACGCTGCAGCCAAGGCCTTCCAACATATCTGTAGCTACCATCTGATTGACCATTTCATTTTCTACCAAGAGGACTTTGGCATCCAAAGTACCTAAAGCATAGGCTTGCGTTTGTTTTACAGAGTCAGGTTTATGCGCAGGGCTCTGTAGTTTAATGTCGTATAGTTTTTGCAGCACAGCTTCGTCATTTGTAGGTTTGATTAAATAGCCGTCACATACATCCTCGCCTGATCCCATTGCTTCCATCGATGATACCGCTGAAGTCAAAATAACCTTAATTTCCTGAAGTGCTTTATCAGCTTTCAAGGTTTGTATGCATTGTAAGCTGCCCCCACTCTTAATATCTTGATCGATAATGACTGCGTCGAATTTAGTCTTGTTCATTGCGTTTGTTTTTAAAAGCTCCAGGGCATCTTGAGCATTGTCCACCAATTCATAGCTGATGCCTGCCTGCTCAAACCACCGGGACATGTGCCCTGCATTAATTTTTGAGTCATCTACAATCAAAACCCTAAGGTTCCTCATTGCATTTGTTCGTGACTGTAGGGCCTCATGATCGTTTTTTTCAACAATCTCAAAAGGAACTTCAAAGAAAAATTTTGTGCCAACACCAATTTCACTTGATACATCAATGTGCCCTTGCATCATTTCAACAAGCTTATGCGTGATAGCCAGCCCAAGTCCCGTGCCTCCGTATTTTTTTGTTGTTGATGCGTCAGCCTGAGCAAATTTATCGAAAATATCATGTGTTTTCTTAGCCGGTATACCTATGCCCGTATCCTCGACAATCACGCGCAAAGTTACAACGTTATCGATCGTATCTTTTTCTTCAACACGGACAATGATATGCCCTTTCTCAACAAACTTTACGGCATTGCCGAGCAGGTTTGTCATGATTTGGCTTAAGCGAACAGTATCGGCCATGATCGATACTGGAACATCACCTATATAATCTATTGCGAGCTCAATGTTTTTATCATAGGCACGCGGTGCAATAGCTTGAATCACTTCATGCATAAAGCTCCTGATCTCGACTGGTTCAGGATTGATCTCCAACTCTCCGGATTCAATTTTTGAGATATCAAGAATATCGTTGATCAACGCCAACAACGTGTCACCGGAACTGGTGATGATACGGATATATTTTTCCTGATCCGGTGTCAGTGGTGTACGCCGTAGAAGGTCTGCGGCGCCTATTATGCCATTGAGCGGCGTGCGGATCTCGTGGCTCATATTTGCCAGAAATTCGGATTTAAGTTGATTGGATTGGTTGATAGCCTGATTAACTTTATTGCGCTGCATTGCGTATTTGATTGCACTGGAGACGTCGTATCGTCCCAGTTCATTTTTTATGATGTAATCCTGGACGCCTTCTTCCAGAGCTTTCCACGAGACGCGTTCATTATCATCTCCAGTTAAAACAATAATCGGAGTGTCCGTGTTTTCCAGCAGGGTATAAAATGTTTGCGGACCGTGGGAGTCCGGCAAACCAAGGTCGGACAAAATGATATCGAATGCATTTTGTTTCAAAGCTTCCAAGGCGCCGGCCAATGTTGTCTCGTGTGTGATGCTGTACTGCGTGCGTGCGTCATCATATAAATCTTCACTCAGCATCAGCGCATCGCCGGCGTCGTCTTCTAACAGCAGAACTGAAATTGTTTCTTTTTTTGGTGATGACAGCGTTGTCAAAATTGTACTCTCTTTCCTATTTTTCGTCGGGCACGGTGAAGAAGAATTTAGTCCCTTGCGCAAATTTGGATTCAACCCAAACTTTACCCCCATGTCTTTCGATAATTTTTTTAACAATCGCCAGGCCCAACCCTATTCCTGGTATGTCTTCTTTTCTGTGTAATCTGTGGAAGAGCATAAAAATTCTTTCAAAATATTGCTTTTCAATTCCTATGCCGTTATCGGAAACGCAGAAAACCCACTCAGATTTATTTTTATCTGCGCTTATATTAATGACCGGATCTTCTAGGGATTTGTAAGTTATTGCATTGACGATCAAATTTTCAAAAACCTGCATCAGCATATTGTGGCTGTAGTATACAACCGGCAGTTTTTCTACATTGATGGTCGTTTTTGTCAGCTCAATTTTTGTTTCCAGCTTTTTTATGATTTGCTTAACAACTTTCGCAGAGTCGATTTCTTCTTTTGTATCGGGGGCCGCTGTTACAGCAGCATATCTGCGCAGACCTCTTACTTGCTCACTCATATATTCCGCGCTTGAGGTGATAAAACCCATATAGACCCTGCCTTTTTCATCCAGTTTTCCTTCCAGGTTCTCTTCCAGCCTGTCGATGAAACCCCTCACTTTACGCAGGGGCTCCTGGAGATCGTGGGAGGCCACATACGTAAAGCGCTCCATTTCCAGAAGCTGACTTTTGATGATCTCTTCCTTATGTTCAAGCTCAGCTATGTTTTTCTTAATTTTGTGGACCATTGGGCGGAAAATATAAAGTGCCTCCAGGATCAAACAAATCACCGTTAAAATAAAAAACACTGTTTGAAAATCTCGTATATTCTGAACATCCTGTATTGCGTTTTTTTCATGTAATATAACAATTTCATTGAGCTGCTGAAGGAGGGTATTGGGGCCGACCTCCATAATAAAGCTCAATGCAGCCTCTTTATTGCTATTATCACTTAAAATAGCATGACCTGCCTCAATATATTGTTTAACTAAGCTATCCAGCCCAGTTTCTTCGTCTTGATATATGTCCAAGATATTTGCATTTTCTAATACGGGTATTTGTCTTTCAGGGTCTCCGTTGATCAGGGCGTTGTGATTGCTTTGGAACTCTTCCAGTGTTCTGTTGAAAGACGCCCGCGCAGCTTGCCGTTCTTTTTGTGAATGACCTTCAGCAACCATAATATTTGCAAAGAGCGCTATTCTTTGGGAAAGCATGCGTTGCCTACCACTCATATTTATAACAACGGCAGCACTGTCCTGCGTTTTGATCATGCTTTCCATCGCTGCATATTTAACAATCGCAAGCAATAAGATCAGCGATAGGGCCAATATGTAACTTTGCTTTAAAGTAAGTGAGACTTTTGCTTTTTTAGATACGTTCTGTTCCATAGTCATTCATGCTTGTTTGTTTTTCTTGTTTTTAAATCGGGACACTAAAGGTGAACACAGATCCTTTTCCATGTTCAGATTTAACCCAAATTTCACCACCATAAGATTCTACGATTTTTTGGCATAGCGATAGCCCTATTCCCGCTCCTGGTATTTCTTCTTTTCTGTGAAGCCTCTGGAACATTTCGAAGATACGATCCAAATTTTGTTCTTCTATGCCCATACCATTATCTGCAACTGAAAACTCCCAGAAATCTGAAACTTTATGTGCAGAAATTATTATTTCTGGATTTTTTTTGCTCCGGTATTTTATGGCGTTTGAAATGAGGTTTTGGAACAGTTGAGTCATCATGACCTTGCTGTAAGATACAGTCGGTAGGTTGTCGTATTGAATTTTGGCTTCATTTTCGGCAATTGTTTCGCTCAGATTATCAATCGCTCTGGCAACAATTTCATTTGCATCTAATTTTTCTGACTCGCCCTTGTCATAGCGGATGCGAGAATATGCCAACAAGCCTTGAATAAGCTCGCGCATGCGTTCGGCACCATCTGTTACAAAGTTCATGTAGGTTAAAGCTTTGTCATCAAGCTGACCTTCTAAATGTGCTTTTAAGCGGTCTGTAAAGCCACCGATTTTTCTCAGCGGTTCCTGCAAATCATGAGAGGCAATATAAGCGAACCTTTCCAACTCAAGGTTAGAGCGTTCTAATTCCTCATTGGCTTTGAGAATTTTTTCGGCTGCTTCTTTTTGGGTTGTGATGTCCTGGATTTGGGAAATAAAGTGCTTAGGGCTTCCGTCTGCTTCCCTAACCAACGCGACGCTCAACAAGCCCCATATAATGGAGCCATCTTTACGGATGTAGCGTTTTTCTATTTGGTAGGTTTTTAAATCTCCATAGAGCACTTTTTGTACAAAATCTAAATCTGCTTCAAGGTCGCAGTTGTAGGTGATGGATTGGAAGTCCAAGGATTTTAGTTCTTCCTCGGAATATCCCAGAATATCGCTCATGGCGTTATTGATTTTTAACCAGCGGCCATCAGGAGCAACCAGCGCCATTCCGACGGCGGAACCCTCCATTGTTGCCCTGAATCGCTGTTCGCTCTCGGCCAGCTGCGCTGTTCTTTTTTCAACCTGATCTGCTATGAGTTCCTTACTGTGGAGCAGTCTCCACAATGTAGCGTATAGGAGGATGGAGAATATACTGCCGATTAGTAATATAAGTGTTGCTGTGTTTTCCTTTGCCGGTGGTTGGAAGTCTTCGCTTGAGGAGTATTGCAGTGTCCATGTTCTGCCGGCGATTTTTATTTTTGTTTGTATACTATAAGGGCCTTGCATATCGATCGCTGCATTTTTGTAGATAAGAGTTTCCGGAACTATTGTCTCTCCATCGTAGACAGCGAAGTTCAACTGTTCCCTGCTTACCTTGCTTAGCTGCTCTAAAAATTTAGGGCCAATAAAAGGTGCATAAACCCAGCCCTGAAAATGCTCACGCCTTTCTTCAATAGTCTGAGGTGTATTTTTTGTTTTATAGGTCGGAATGAGCAGTAAAAAGCCAGCTTTCTTTTCATGGTCCTGCACGAGCAGTATTTTTTTGGTTAATGCGGCAACGCCTAAATCGCGCGCGCGCTCAGCAGCTGCACGGCGGTTAGGCTCAAAACCGATATCGAGCCCTATAGCTTCTTTGTTCATCTCCTCGGGTTCAATGTATTTGATGATGAATTTATCGGGATACAATGTCTGTGGGTGATTTTGGAAATCAGGAGCTTCATCGGCACGTGCGCTCTCAATATACTCTTCAAGATTCTTTGCAAGCGTATAGTCTATATAACCAAGACCATTAATACCCGGCAGGGTCTGTTCTATATTTAAGGCGTTGACATAGGCTTTCCATTCGCTCCTGCTGACTTCAATTGAAGCGTAGTGAAGACCTAACCCACCTCTTAGGCTTTCTTCATAAAGGGCATATCGGTCTAGAATTGCGTCACTGGTTTCCTGGGTTAAATCTTTAAAATATGCCTCGTTGCGGGCCTGCGTTTCTTCTTTTACCGCATACCAAGACAGAAGTGTTAGGATGAAAACAGTGGTTGCAATGGAGAATGGCGCCAGCCTCCAAAAATCAAACCTTCTGTTTTTTTTCACGCTTAAGGCGTATGCGATAGAACCTGATGTAAGAATTACAAATCCGAAAGCCGTATGTACAGCCATTCTTGTAAGGTTGCCCCATCCGTAAACGCCTTCCGCTTTGAAAATATATCCGAGCAGGGCCATCGCACCCAAGATTAAGGCGGCGCCGCACAGGCTGATCATCAAAGATCTTTTTAGCCCTCCAATCAATAATGCCAGGCTGCATAATGAAAAACATAAAGCAGTGTTGGGCGCCATACGACCCGGGTGAGATGTCTTGGTCATGATTGTATGGTCCATGAAGAGTTGGTCAATCCCGAGGGTTGTTTCGAAGACATACTGGGAGAGTGTTGCAATTCCAAGAGCAAGGACAATCACGCTCAGCAGTCTTGAGAGGATTTGCAAATCAAGCTGAAGGCACAACAGTGAGAGAGCGCATATGAAAAATCCTAGAGCCGTGTTGAATTGCATTGGTGCAAAACTCGGATTGATCTGTGTCAGCATGTGGCTTTCAATATGCCATCCGTAGATAACGCTCGTACCCATTGCAACCAACAGCGCAGAGCAGGATATTACAAAAATGCGTGCTTTTTTTATGAGGGAAGCTTGTTTCATTAACTATCAGATCAGAGGTGATGAGAGGCGTAAGCAGTGTGGCTGGATTATCGCATAATTTGCATTATTTGACTAGCGGCCATGCCTCTCTTGACGCTTTTGGAAATAGGCTCTGGCATAACATTCTCTAATAGCTTAAAAAAGAAATCATGAAATCTTCACAGCTCATCGCCATACTCATTGCCATTATTGCCATCGTCTGGATTGGTTCTGGCTTTTTGGGCGATGATGCGCCAACGCAATCTGACACAACCCCCACAACATACAACGCCGCAGACGCCCGTATGACGCAAGTGCGGGTGCGGGATATCAAAGCGGTTCCTTATGCCGACAGCGTGGTTGTAACCGGGCGCTCGCAGGCTTCGCGCTCTGTTGAGCTTAAGGCCGAGATCAGCGGCGCGATTGGCAGCATCGACAAGGAAGAAGGGATGAGCGTGGAGGAAGGGGATGTTCTGGCTGTGCTGGAAATCCGCGATCGCAAGGCCCGCAAATCGGAAGCGCAAGAGCGCGTCAACCAGCGCCAGATCGAATATAACGCCGCGAAAAAACTGGCCGATAAGGGCTTTAATTCGCAAGTGCGCCTGGCACAGAGCCTTGCGGATCTGGAGGATGCTAAAGCCGCGTTGGCGGAGGCTAATCTTAATCTGGCGAAAACGAATATCGAAGCGCCGTTTGAAGGTGTGATTTATGATCAGGCTATTGATCTTGGTGATTATGTCAGTGCGGGCGATACGTTGTTTACGATTGTCGATTTGGATCCGATTGAGTTTGTTGGATATATTTCAGAGCGCCGCATCAATGAAATTGAAACCGGTATGCAGACCCCTATAGAGCTTTTGAATGGAGAGGTCGTGATAGGCGAGATTTCCTATATCGCGCCTGCCGCTGATCCAGAGACACGCACATTCCGTGTCGTGGTTTCCACACCCAATGCCGATATGAATGTGCGGGACGGTTTGACCGCGACCTTGGCTATCCCTGTGTCCAACAAAATTGCGCATAAGATTTCGCCTTCTATACTCTCGCTCAATGATGCTGGTCAAATCGGTGTGAAGATTGTGAACGCTCAGAATATTGTTGAATTTATTCCAGTCAATATACTCGCGGATAAGCCCGATGCAATGTGGATCACAGGACCAAACGAAACGGCGCGTTTTATTACTGTTGGTCAGGAATTTGTGATTGAAGGGCAGACGGTTGAGCCTATTCCAGCGGAAGGTGACGGCTTGTTATGATGGCGCCGATCATAGATGCCTCGATCAGCCATGCGCGCACCGTTCTTTCGATCTTTGTGCTTTTGATCATTGCCGGCATTTATGCCTATGTAACCATTCCCAAAGAGTCTTCACCCGATATTGATATCCCGCAAATTTATGTCTCTATGCATTTGGAGGGGATTTCCCCCGACGATGCGGAGCGGCTTTTGATCCGCCCGCTGGAGCAAGAGCTTACCAGCATTGAAGGCGTCAAGGAGATGCGCGCTTCGGGGTATCAGGGCGGCGGTTACGTGCTGCTCGAATTTCAGGCGGGTTTTGATAAGGACAAAGCGCTGGATGACGTGCAAAAAGGCGTGGATCAGGCGCGCCCCGAGCTGCCCGATGATGTCGATGAGCCAAAAGTAACAGAAGTGAATTTCAGCCTGTTTCCCGTTCTGATCGTCACGCTTTCTGGACAAGTGCCCGAGCGCACGCTTTTGAAGCTGGCGCAATGGCTGCAGGAGAAAATCGAGGCGATGCCTTCGGTTTTGGAAGCGCCGATTACGGGGGACCGCGAGGAGCTTGTTGAAATTATCGTGAAGCCCGAGCTTTTGGAGAGTTACGGGCTTGATGGCGTGGAAATTCTGGATTTCTTTAATCGTTCTAACCGGTTGGTGGCGGCGGGGAATCTGGATACGGGCGCAGGACGCTTTGCGATTGAGGTACCGGGATTGTTTGAAAGCGTGTCGGATATTATGTCGATGCCTTTACGCGTCAGTCAGGATTCCAGCATTACTGTGGGTGATATCGCCGAAATCCGGCGCACGTTCAAAGATCCGGAGAATTTTGCGCGGCTGAATGGTGACCGGGCAGTGGCGATTGAGGTGGTCAAGCGCAGCGGTGAAAATGTGATTGATACGATTGAGGCGGTACGCGCCCTTGTTGCCGAAGAGCAGGAATTATGGCCGGACGCCGTGGAGGTCGCCTTCACACAAGATGAATCTAAGACGATCCGCACCATGCTCGCAGATCTGCAAAACAACGTCATTAGCGCTATTTTGCTGGTGATGATTGTGGTGGTCTGGGCGCTTGGCGTACGCGCGGCGGGGCTTGTGGGTATTGCCATTCCCGGCGCGTTCTTGACGGGTATTTTGATTGTTTTCGCCATGGGGCTGACGGTGAATATCGTTGTGCTGTTCTCGCTTATTTTGTCCGTGGGAATGCTAGTAGACGGGGCGATTGTTGTAACCGAGCTTGCGGACCGGAAAATGGCAGAGGGGCTGCACCGGCGCGAAGCCTATGCTATCGCGGCCAAACGCATGGCCTGGCCGATTGTTTCTTCTACCGCGACGACTTTGGCGGCGTTTGCGCCTTTGCTATTCTGGCCGGGGATTGCGGGTGAATTTATGAAATACATGCCGCTTACACTGATTTGCGTGTTATCGGCTTCTCTGCTCATGGCTTTGGTGTTTGTACCGGTGCTGGGGGCTTTATTCGGCAAGGCCGGGGCGGCCAGTGATCCGAAATTGCAAAAAGCGCTGGCGGCGGCAGAGGAAGGCGATCTCAAAGATGTGGGCGGGTTTACAGGCGTTTATATTAAGGTTTTGAATAAGGCGTTATCTGTGCCCGGCTTTATCCTCGTACTGGCGGCTGTGTTGTTGGTCGGGGTGCAAATGGCCTATGCGAAGCTTGGAAAAGGCGTTGAATTCTTTCCCGATATCGAGCCCGATTTTGCCAGTGTTCTTGTGCATGCGCGCGGCAATCTCTCGGTTTTTGAAGAAGACAAGCTGGTGCGTGAGGCCGAGAAGATTATTGTAGGCATAGACGGGATCAGAACCGTTTATACGCGCGCGGGGAAAGCGCCACAGCAGGGATCGGATTTGGCGGAAGATGTGATCGGGCAATTCCAGCTTCAGTTTGAGGACTGGTTCATGCGTGATAGCGCGGATAGCATTTTGAATGAAATCCGTGAGAAGACCGCCAATATTCCCGGCATTATGGTGGAAACCCGCAAGCAAGAGGGCGGGCCGCCAAGCGGCAAAGACGTGCAAATTCAACTCGCTTCGCGGCATCCGGAAAGGCTGGACGCGGCGACAGAGCTGTTTTTGGGCGCGCTGGAGGAGATTGGTGATTTTAGAGATATCGAAGATAGCCGTCCCCTGCCCGGCATTGACTGGGAGCTGGATGTCGACCGTTCTCAGGCCGCGAAATTCGGGCTGGATATCACGACGATCGGGTTTTATGTGCGGATGGTCACAAACGGCCTGGAAGTCGCGGAATACCGCCCGAATGACAGCGATGAGGAAATCGACATTGTCCTTCGTCACGACATTGATCAGCGCACGCTGGACCAGCTGGATAATGTGCGCATCGAAGGGGCGAACGGGTCTGTGCCGATCAGCAGCTTTGTCGAGCGGCGGGCGAAGCCCGCTGTGGGTGTCATCAACCGCTCTGATCAGCGGCGCATTGTAACCATTAAGGCTGATTTGCCGCCGGGCTTTAACATCAATGAAAAGGTCGAGGCGATTAAAGCCTGGATGCAAACGAACGCGAATAAGATCGACCCACAGGTTGAGGTCACCTTTAAGGGTGAGGATGAAGACCAGCGTGAGGCACAGGAGTTCCTAATGAAGGCTTTCGTTGTGGCGCTGTTTATTATGGCGATTATTCTGGTGACGCAGTTCAACAGCTTTTATTCCGCGCTTCTCATTTTGACGGCAGTGATCATGTCGACGATTGGCGTGATGATCGGCCTTATGGTCACGGGTCAGCCCTTTGGCATCATCATGAGCGGGGTGGGTGTGATCGCTCTGGCCGGGATTATCGTGAATAACAATATCGTGTTGATCGACACGTTCGATCATCTGCGCAAAGAATACGGCGATAAAATGAACGTGCGCGAGATTATACTGCGCACGGGGGCGCAAAGGCTGCGTCCTGTTTTGCTGACGACCATTACCACTGTGGTGGGGCTGATGCCGATGGTACTGCAGCTCAATATCGATTTCATTGCGCGGGAGGTCAGTTATGGCGCGCCGTCGACGCAATGGTGGGTACAGCTTTCGACGGCTGTTGTTTACGGCCTCAGTTTCTCAACCGTGCTAACGCTTGTGGTGACGCCCAGCGCGCTCATGCTGCGGGAGAATGCGAAAAATTTCTTTGGGAAATTTGGGATGAAAAAATCGCGTGCGCCTAAAGTCAAAAAGGCGCCTAGCGTACAATCTTGATATCGACGGCTTCGCGGCCTTTATCAACGTTTTTAAGGGTGACGCGCACGCGTTGACCGGCTTCCAGTTCATCAACCTCAAGCTTTTCCAGCAGGCTCTGGTGGATGAACACATCCTTCATGCCGTCATCGGGAATAATGAAGCCGAAGCCTTTTTCAGGTTTATACCATTTTACAAGGCCGCCCATGGTCACGGTGCCGTCTTCTTCATTGGCTTCGGGCATCATGTTGACCGCGCCCTGTTCCAGGACTTCGATCACATCTTTGATCTGCTTACCCTTAGGACCGTCATAGACGGTGCACATAAGAACTGCGCCTTCGCCCAGGAAATGCATACCCGCTTCTTGCAGCGTTGTGATGTGCAGAAATGCGTCAAAGCTTTCATCCTCGGGAACAAGGAATCCAAAACCTTTGGTTCCATTGAACCATTTAAGGTGCAGCTTTACGGGTTTGAGGTCTTCCTCGGGAAGGAGAGGTTGATCGACAGCAGACACAATTGAATTCCTTAGTGTTTATTGACTCAGAGATATAACAGAACTCAGATAATTTTACTCAAGAAGAAGTTTTACTACGAACGCAGTGTAAGAAATATCATAATGGAATAAATTTATGGATAAATCCAGCCATAATATAAAGTTTATGAAATCAGATCTTTTGCAATCATCGGCACTTTAAAATACAATATAATGAGCAACATAAGGCTTTCATATGACCACATTCGATTATCCTTGGCTGAAAAATTATCCCCCCAAACCTGACTGGAATATGACCATTTCTGCGCAATCCATGGTTGATGTTTTCGAATCAACACGCGCGAAAAGGCCCGATGAGACGGCCTTTGATTTTATGGGGAATGGAACCACTTATACATGGGAGGAACTGGGTCAACAGATCGATAAATTTGCCTGTGGATTACAGAAAGAAGGCATACAACGGGGGGACAAAGTCGGGATTTTCCTACCGAATTGCCCATATTTCCTCATCGCGTATTACGCGATTCTCAAAATCGGAGCCACTGTGGTGAACTTTAATCCGCTCTATGCGGAGGGCGAGCTGCGCCATCAGATTGAAGACAGCGATACAGATGTGTTTGTGACCATAGATTTGACGCTGCTCATGGATAAAGCGGTGAAAATGCTTTCGGATACGCGGCTGAAAAAGCTTGTCGTCTGTTCGTTTACCGATATCCTGCCGTTCCCGAAAAACATCCTGTTTCCGATTTTCAAGGCCAAAGATAAAGCCAGTGTTACATTCAATAAGCGCATCTTATCGTATGCGGATCTCACCAAGAATGACGGCAAGGTGACGCCGGTCAAAATCGATTTGCTGAATGACGTTGCCGTTTTGCAATATACGGGCGGGACGACGGGCGTGCCCAAGGGCGCGATGCTCACCCATGCGAATATCCACGCCAACGCGGTGCAATGCTACGCCAATTTCCCTGATCCGAAAAAAGATGTGAATGGGGGGCATGAGAAAATGCTGGCCGTGCTGCCGTTCTTCCATGTCTTCGCCATGACCGTATGCATGAACATGGCTGTGCTCGCGGGCATGGAGATCGTCACGATCCCGCGCTTTGAGCTTGATGAAGCTCTTAAGCTCATTCACAAATGCAGGCCGCAATATATGGCGGGTGTCCCCGCGATTTATAACGCGATCAACAACCACAAAAAGCTGGCAAAATTTAATCTCAAATCTCTGGATTATTGCATCTCGGGCGGCGCGCCGTTGCCCGTTGAGGTGAAAAAGAAGTTCGAGGAAAAAACGGGCTGTAAGGTTTTTGAAGGTTACGGCCTTACGGAGTCCACGCCCGTGGCGACTGTGAACCCGCCCTTTGGGGAGAATGTTGCGGGCTCCATTGGCCTGCCGATCCCGCAAACCGTGATCGAGATTATTGACCGCGATGATAAACAAACGCCGATGCCAATTGGTGAGCGCGGCGAGCTGTGTATTCGCGGGCCCCAAGTGATGAAGGGCTATTACAAAAAACCCAGGGAAAGCGAAGATGTGCTGCGCGCAACGCCCGATGGCGGCTTGCGGCTGCATACGGGCGATGTCGCGGTCATGGATGAGCGCGGCTATATCTTTATTGTCGACCGCATCAAAGACCTCATCATCACCAACGGCTATAATGTTTATCCGCGCCATGTCGAGGAAGCGATTTACCAGCACCCGTCGGTTGAGGAATGCATCGTTGCAGGCCTGCCCGATAAGCAGCGCGGCGAGATCGTGAAGGCATGGATTAAGCTGAAAGAGGGGCGCGAGCTTTCGGTGGAGGATCTCAAAACGTTTTTAGCCGATAAAATCTCCACCATCGAATTGCCCAAACGCATCGAGTTCCGCGATGCACCTTTGCCCAAAACCATGATCGGCAAGCTAAGCCGTAAGGATGTTGTGGCGCAGGAAACAGATAAAAACGCCTAACCCTGACAGAGCTCTGCTATTCTTTGCTTATATGTGTCGCTGGCAGGATGTGGGGCTTGGGGTGATCTTCCCGCATTTTCTCGTTTTTCTTCAAATCTGTAGACGCGGCATAAAAATAAAAGCTCGTAAAGCTGCAACAACGTATCATCAATTTCATGCGAAGCGATCTCCCTATAACCCTCTAAGAATGCCTGAAACTTATCAGCATCAGGGGTCAAGTAACCAAGTTCATCAATGTTTGTCCATCTTTGAAGTTTAGCCAGATCTTGCATAGGGGCTGATATCGAAGCGTTATCCCAGTCTAAGACATGCAAACCACTTTTTACACTGACAATATTGAGAGGGTGCAAGTCGTTGTGACACAATGAGAAGGGGGCTTCTTGCCTGGACTGAATTTCAAACTTCCTCATTAATGCATACGGTGCTTTCTGAGCAATTTCATCAATAACCGCTTTAACATGCTGAGAAAATAATAAATCCCTGGCCTCGGCATCAAAGCGTCCGGCGCTTGATAATGAAAAGCTATGCAAAAAAGCAATTTTGCGGCCCAGCTCTCTCCAGATCTCGCGATCCTTTGATCCCGCCATCAAAAGTCCTTCCGCATATTCTTGCAGCATCCAGGGGGTGGAGCGCCCATTCATTTGAATCTTTCCGACTGCGAGCGGTGCGGGTAAGACCCCGCTTTTCTGCTCTGGAATAACGCCTTGTTTTGCAGCATCGAGCGCCTCTTCTAAAACTTTTTGATTGTGTGCTGCGTTATCTATGCCGGTTAATGCGCTTGCAAGAAAATGTTCGAGAAGCAGTTCTTTAAAAAAGCCTTTTTCGTAGATAAAATTTTCTTCCCCCGTCCTTACACGCAAAACCCCTCTTTTTCCGTCTTGCCTAAACACAAAAATAGTATTAATCGCGCCAGACGTGATGGTCTGTTCGGGCTCCAAATTGGGTTTCCCCATAATTGATTGGAACAGTGTTAAGGGCTCTTGGGCAGGCATACGCATTAATTTCCTTTATCAGGAAATAAAGACAATATTTTCTATTATGTCAATCTAAAACAGATACGGAGTAAAACTACCCCCGCAAAACCCCGCCCGTGCTGGACTGCACGCTTTCGCTCACGGCTTTCATAAGCGCTTCGATCTGCTCATCCGTCAGGGTTTCATCCAAAGGCTGGATGGTGATAGACAGCGCGACCGATTTCTTGCCGTCCTCCACGCCCTTGCCTTTATATACGTCAAAGACGCTGGCCTCGGTGATCAGCTTTTTATCCGCCGCCATCGCGGATTTGATGATGTCCTTGCTTTCAACGCTATCATCCACGAGGAACGCGAAATCGCGCGTGAGCGCCTGCAGCGGGGGCAGGGCGAGGAACGCCTTTTCTGTGCCGCGCTTTTTGGGCTCAGGGATATTCTCAAGGAACACTTCGAAGCCGACAATCGGCCCCTTAACATCCAGCTCTTCGAGCACGGCGGGGTGGATTTCGCCAAATTGCGCGATGATGGTTTTGCCAAGGCGAATAGCGCCGGAGCGGCCAGGATGGAAATACTCCGCCGCATCGCGGGTGATCCGCCCCGAACCCGCAGGCATGCCGCAGGCTTCAAGCGCAGCCATCGCATCCGCTTTTGCATCATAGAGGTCAACGGCGCGCGCGGAATTTGCATCCGCCCAATGACGCTCCGCATTCGCTCCTGCGCGAATACCCGCTGCAAGAATGGCTTGCCCTTCAGGGCGCGGACTTTCAAAAACGGGACCCACTTCGCACAGCGCAACATTCGGATATCCCCGCGCCGCATTACGCCCCGCCGCCGCAATCAAATTGGGCAGGATCGAGGGGCGCATCACATCCATTTCCGAAGAAATAGCGTTTTGCAGGGTCAGCGCCGCAATCGCGTTATCATTCGCGCCAAACGCTATGGCTTCATCGCGCGAGAGGAACGACCAGGTCACGCATTCCTGCAAACCGCGCGCACACAAGGCCGCGCGGCTCATGCGGGTCTTGCTGAGTAGCGGTGTTTCCGCAGGCTGCGGCGTTGCGTTCTCGGCTGTGACAGAAACGGCGGGAATGTTATCAAACCCGACAATGCGGATGATCTCTTCGGCAATATCCGCTTTGCCTTCGATATCACCGCGCCAGCTCGGCGGGGATACCACAAAGCCTTTATCAACCTGCACATGAAAGCCTAGGTCTTCGAGGATCTGCTTTTGCTGGCCGGCGGAAACATCAAGGCCGATCAATTGCTGCACATAGGCAGGATCGTAATCAATGTCGCGCTGCCATTTCGGCGTCGCGCCCGCTTCAACAATCTCGCTGGCTTCTGTAGAGTCCGTGGCGCAGATATCAAGGATCATCTGTGTAGCGAGCTCAAGGCCCGTGCGTGTGAATTCCGGATCAACCCCGCGTTCAAAACGATAACGCGCATCGCTCGTGATGGCGTGATCGCGCCCCGCGCGCGCAATGCGTGACGGCTCGAAATACGCGGCTTCAAGGAAGACGTTTGTGGTCTGCTCCGTGCAGCCGCTCGATACGCCGCCGACAATCCCGCCAAGACCCAAAAGTCCGCTATCGTCGTAAATGCCGATCGCGCCGTCCTGCACGGTGTAGGATTTGTCGTTCAGTGCGTCGAATGTCTCGCCGTCTTTGGTCGCGCGCACGGCGATGTTGCCTTTGAGCTTATCTACGTCATAGACATGCAGCGGGCGGGCATGATCCAAAGAGATGAAATTCGTGATATCCACCAGCGCGGAAATCGGGCGCAGGCCAACGCTTTTCAAAAGATTTTGCAGCCATGCGGGCGAGGGGCCGTTCTTCACGCCGCGAAACTCGCGCCCTAAAAACTGCGCGCAGCCTTCATCTTCTATTGTAACGCCGATCTTGGATTTGAATGTGCCTTTAACGGGCGCGGCTTTGACGGGATTGAGTGTCCCAAGGCCAGCAGCGGCGAGATCACGGGCAATACCGTATACGCCTGCGCAATCCGCGCGGTTGGGTGTGAGCGAGACATCAATAACCGCGTCATCAAGTCCGTAAACTTCAGCCATCGGCGTGCCGATCTCGAATTTTTCATCAACCTCAATAATGCCTTTATGCTCGTCCGAAAGCTCCATCTCTTTTTCCGAGACCAGCATGCCGCAGCTCTCTACGCCGCGGATATTGGCTTTTTTGAGCGTCACATCAAGGCCAGGGATATACGTGCCTTCAGGCGCAAAAATCGCTTTCATACCCGCGCGGGCATTGGGCGCGCCGCAAACGATCTGCTGTACGCCGTCTTTTGTTTTGACGGTGCAAACCTGAAGCTTGTCCGCATCGGGATGTTTTTCCGCCTTTTCAACATACGCCACGGTAAACGGCGCATATTTCGCTGCGTTATCGGTGATTTCTTCAACCTCCAAACCAATCGCCGTCAGGGTGTTGGAAATTTCATCCAGATCCGCATTTGTCTGTAATGGCTGCTGAAGCCAGCTCAGCGTGAATTTCATCGTATTGTCTCCCAATCAACGGCCATTTTTAACGGATTTGGCAGAAAAAACAACGCATAAGGCGGGAATTTGACAAATTATTAACTAATTTTCCGTAATTTATATGTGTGTAAGGTATAGAGGACTCAAAAGCATGGCAAAATCACCATTATCACAAGTTGGTATTGAATTCGCTGATCAACAATTAATTACGCTTGGTAGCGGATATCAGGCTGTATCGTTCAATTATACCCTTCAACATGGAACAGTACCCCATGATCCGAAGGATACAATGTATGGTGGAGATCAATACATAGATTTTGGCAATAGCCCTGTGCCTTTTGGTCAAGACGGATATGAGCCCCACGACCCTTTTACAAGCGCTCTGGAAACCGTAAGGCACAATACCATTGAACGCATTCAAAATGATCCGGAAATGCAAGCCCTATTACAAGATCCGAATTGGAGCGAAGGGGACAGGATTAAATGGGAAGCCAAACTCAGCCAGATAACATCTGAAGAGCTCAATAAAATTCAAGGTCTCGGCACATATCGTCTTGAAGGCGATCAACATGTAGATGGCAGTCAAACAGAAATCAGACCCGACCGCCTCAACGATCTTAACGAAGATATTTTGAACGGGAGCCAAAAAGTAGAATTTGATTGTGAGGCGATGTCAGTTGTTGAAGGCACACTCATGCAGGCGGTCGAAAATACGTTTCTTGCGGGCAACGACCCCAGCCCCGATAACTTAAAATTTGCAGGCAATTATTTTTATACGACCGGCGGAGTTTTTTTTGGGCCTAGCTCAGGCGGTGTAGGAGGTCATGCTTATGTTTTATCATCTGTTACAGGCAACGTCTTTGAAGCGACCGCTGATCCGGATAGTCGCTATGGCAATGATTCCTATCGCATCACAGACGCTAATTTTGTCGAGATCATTGCAGGTAAAACTTTTAATTCCTATGGATTCAAGGATAACTATGACCTTGCTGTATATGGGTCTTGGGATGCTGCGGGAGAAGACGGAACGTATACAAGCCGTCTGAGTGCAATCAGTAATGGTGCTTACGATACCCTTGGGAATTCACAAAATCAATTTTCGCGTAACAACAAATACGCAGAATATAATCATTACGTTGCTATTTACAACCAAGGGCAAACACAGACAGTCACAATTCCGCCAGTAACGCCCAATGAAAATGACCCTCTCATAGCAATTCGCCAAGAGGCCCTTGACGCGAAACTATTGTTGCATGAAAAAATGTATTTGCGTTTAGACTATAACGCGCATGTCGCGACATATGAAGAGATCAAAGACGGCGATAGTATTGTCTTTAAGAGCGATAACGGCGACAAGGATATACTTGTCACAAAACTTCCAGACGGTAATTTTGAGTTTAAAGATGTGACGGATATCAATCTTCCTTCAGTTCCAACCTCAGCATACTCCAATATCTGGGATGTGCCGCCAGATCGTCCGCAGCCAGCGCCGGTTGTTACGCAACCCGAACCTAATCCTACACCAGACCCGGCACCGGTTGTTGTTTCCCCTGCCCCAGCGCCAAGGCCTACACCGGAGCCAGCGCCGCAACCGCCATCACAGCCGGAATATGCATATGCCATTGATCCGCCGCCTTATGAGTTCAACCCGATTGTTCAGGAATTTCAGCAAAACGCCAACGAACTTGCGCAGCGATTGGGACTTCAGGATGTTGACTTGGGAACAAGTAAAACTCCGTCTGGTACGGATGGGTATTTTGGTCCCAAAACCGAAGCGGCGGTTATTGCCATTCAAACGGCTCTGGGCATGCAACCAACAGGAATTATTACGCCTGATTTGATGACCCAGATGGAACAAAAACTAGAACTGGGTCATGATACCACGTATGGCCCGCAAGGCGCTGTCCCTGATAGATGGGATGAATCTCTGGCGAATAGATATTACGTTGCGGCGGCGCGCATGGACAGGGATCAGCCACATGCATTGTCATCACAATTTGGCAATGCTCACGGCCCAACATCCGAAGAAATGGTTCAGGCTTTGTTACCTCAAAACAACCAAACTTTTGGCATGGGGTCTTAATCCACCGGCAAAATGTAGAGTGTGAAATTCATCTTATGGCCAAGGGTTTTGTAGAGGGCCTGAGCGGGTTCGTTTTCCGCCTCGGCGAGCCAGTATAGCCGCGCCCATTTCTCGCGCTTAGCGATTTTTTCCAACTCCTTGATCATGGCGCGGGCTATGCCTTTTTTGCGCTGCGCAGGATCAACAAACACGTCTTGCATATAGCATACGGGATCGATGCTGCCCGTGGTTGGGTGGACGATATATTGCAAAAGCCCGATCAGCGTATCATCACTCTGCGCAACCAATGCGAAGACAGGCACGGCGGGATCGTTCAGGCGCATCCATGTCGTGGTCGTGAGCTCTTCGTTTTTGTGGCCCTGATTATTGGCATTCCACAGGGTCAGCCATTCGGGGAAATCTTCGGGGTTTACCGGGCGGATGTTCATGCGTTGTGGGCGGCGTTGGGGCGTTTGAGCGGGTCGAAGCCGTAATGGGAGAGCCAGCGCGTGTCGCTTTCGAAGAAGGTCCGTAAATCAGGGATGCCGTATTTCAGCATGGCCGGGCGCTCAATTCCTGTGCCAAACGCAAAGCCTTGGTATTCTTCGGGGTCTATACCGCAATTCTTAAGCACATTCGGATGCACCATACCGGAGCCCAAAATTTCCATCCATTTTTGTTCTTCGCCTTTTCCGGCTTTGCCGAGCTTAATGCCGCCATCGGGTTTTTTAATATAGCCGATATCAACCTCCGCGCCCGGTTCCACGAACGGAAAGAAGCTGGGCCGGAAGCGCACGGGCAGGTCATCCATTTTGAAAAAGGCGCGTACGAAATCGGTCAGACAGCCTTTGAGATGCGCCATGGTGACGCCTTTGTCGACATAGAGGCATTCCATCTGGTGGAACATCGGTGTGTGGGTCATATCGTAATCGGAGCGGTATGTGCGCCCGAAACAGATGGTTTTGATTGGTGGTTTGTTATCCACCATGTGGCGGATCTGCACGGATGAGGTATGCGTACGGAGCAGCTTTTTTGCACGTTCAGGGTCACTCTCATTTTTGTCCTCGGGCAAGAAAAACGTATCCTGCATCTCGCGCGCCGGGTGGCCGGGCGGGAAGTTCAGCGCGGTGAAGTTGTGCCAGTCGTCTTCGATATCGGGGCCTTCTGCGACTTTGAAGCCCATGGCACCGAAAATACTGACCATCTCTTCAATGGTCTGGGAAATCGGGTGGATTGTGCCCTTTTGCTCGGGACGCGAAGAGAGCGTGATGTCGGCGATTTCGGTTGAGAGACGCTGATCCATGTCTTGTTTTTTCAGGGCGCGCTCCTGGCTTTTGATGAGATCGGCAATCTCGTCTTTCAGCGCATTGAGCGCCTGGCCCTTGGTCTTGCGCTCTTCGGGGTCCATACCGCCCAAAGTCTTCATGATATCGGTGATGCGGCCCTTTTTCCCCAGCACGGTGACACGCACGTCATCGAGGGCTTTGAGATCATTGGCGGCCGCGATTTCGGCGGTCAATTCGGTTTTTAATGCAGCTATATCGGTCATAATGTTTTGGTTTTAAAGGATGTTTGAGGGCAGCTCAATAAAAAACGGCCTCAAAGTATGAGGCCGCTTCTTAAAATTCGTTTTATTTTCGCTTAAGCGGCTTTTTTCTCGGCCTTTGCAAGGGCATCAGCCGCTTGCTTTGCGATAGCGGCAAAGCCAGCTTCGTCGTGGATTGCGATCTCGGAGAGAACTTTGCGGTCCAATTCGATGCCTGTAAGCTTCAGGCCGTGCATAAATGTTGAGTACGTCATGTCATGCAAGCGTGCGGCGGCGTTGATACGTTGAATCCACAAGGCGCGGAAATTACGCTTTTTGTTGCGGCGGTCGCGATATGCGTACTGACCAGCTTTTTCAACGGCCTGGACTGCGGTGCGGAAGCAATTCTTCCGGCGTCCGTAGTAGCCTTTAGCAGCTTTGATAACTTTTCTGTGACGAGCGTGTGCTCTTGGTCCACCTTTAACGCGTGCCATTATTTGCCTCCTTCTTCAGCTTTGGGAGCTATCTTCTTTGTACGACGAAGGTAAGGCAACCAATTGCGCAGTACAATGCGAGCATCAGGCTCGCTTAATATTGTTTGCCCTTTGGCCTTACGTTTCATGGATTTTGGTTTGTTCATTTGCATGTGGCGCATTTTGGCCTGTTTGACCTTTACTTTGCCACTGCTGGTGACGCGGAATCGCTTCTTGGCACCAGATTTGGTTTTCATTTTCGGCATTTCTATCTCCTTTGTTTTGGTTTCCCTGCGTAGGCAGGGATCTTTTTATCCGCTTTAAGATCCCCGCTTTCGCGGGGACGCCATAGAGCGGGCGTCGATGACCGAGGCAGCCGTATTCGCCAGATCATCTTTTGGATGTGTGGGTTATACTAAGATCACAGCCGAAAAATCAAGCAAAAAAGCGCCTAAACGTATTTCTGCAAGAATTGGCCGATGTGGAAGATCATCATTTTGCGGTGATTGCTCGCCAGAAGCCCGTGGTCACCATCCTGAAAGGTTGTGATATCAATGCGTTTCGGGCTCATATGCTTACGTGCGAGGTCGATTTGTTCGACGGGAAAAAGTCTGTCTTGCGCGCCCTGCATAATGAGGACTGGCATAGTGACATCGCGCATGAAATTGCCGAATTTTATGGTTTGCAGTTCTTTAATGAAGGGCACGCCGATCTTGTTGTCATTGATCCGGACATAGCCGGTTTTTTCGTCTTCGGGGGTGATATCGTTGGCCTTGAACAAGCTTTTGGCCAGATAAGGGAGGTTGAGCCCCGGCCAGAGCATGATTTGTCCGATTAGTTTAGAGGGCGGCATATTCATGATGGCGATCGTGGTGCCCAGCCCCTCGCTCATATAGATAAAGCGTTCGTAGCCTTGCTCTTGGGCCCAATTCAGGACGGCGTTGATGTCTTCGCCCGCCTTTTTGCAAGTGAAATTGGCCTGATCGCCGTCGCTTTGCCCGCAGCCGCGAAAATCAAAACGCAAGGCATGATATCCCTTGTCGGCCAATACGAATTCCATATCGCCATAGAGGTTGCTTTGCCCCGCCGATTGCCCAGGAAAGCCGTGGATCATGAGGATGAGGGTTTTGTTATGCTCATCCTTAGCGTTTTGCTTGGGTTTTGAGAGGAAACCGTGGATCGTTTCATTATTCTTGGTTTTGATTTGGATCGCATCGGACATGAGGATATTCTTTCATGGTTCTTGCATCGTAATAATCTTTATTTTTATCACCATTCTGGTACAAACACGATAGTTGAATTTAGGGAAGAGGCGCTTAAAAAAATGGTCAGGCCGTTAAATCTTAAAGACCGCGAATTTTCAGGCTTACGGGGCCGCATTGCGTGGTTCATTGAAAAGCCTGCTTTTACATCTTTTATCACAATCGTGATTTTGATGAATGCCGTGACGTTGGGTATGGAAACCGATGCCGGCATCATGGCCAAATACGGGCCGGAGCTGATGCTTTTTGATCGGATTGTTCTGTATATTTTTGTGGTTGAGATTGCACTTAAGCTCTTCGTTTATCGGCTCTCTTTCTTTCGTGCCGGATGGAATATTTTTGATTTTTTGATTGTGTTGATTGCGCTGGCCCCTACAAGTGGGCCGTTGGCAGTTCTTCGCGCGTTGCGCATTTTACGCGTGTTGCGGCTTGTCTCTGTTGTGCCATCCATGCGCAGAGTGGTTGCCGCTTTGTTGCATGCAATCCCAGGGATGGCGTCAATTATGGCGGTCTTGATGGTAATTTATTATGTGTGTGCGGTGTTGGCCACGAAGCTGTTTTATGCGCATCCTGATCCAGTGATTGCCAGTAAGTTTGGGAATATTGGCGAGTCTATGTACACGTTATTTCAGGTGATGACTTTGGAGGGGTGGAGCCAGGAAATTGTTCGCCCCGTCATGGATGTTTACCCTTATGCGTGGCTGTTTTTCATTCCTTTTATTGTGATCACCAGCTTTGCGGTTTTGAATTTATTTATCGGGATTATTGTTGATGCGATGAATATTATTCATGAAAAAGATGAGGATTATACCGGACCAGAGCGGCGCATGCGGCCCAGTGAATTGACGGAAGAGGTGCGGGGTTTGCGCGAGGAATTGGCGGAGATGAAGAAAATTTTGAAAGCGCGTTAGTAATAAAATCGTCATGACACGGCTTGTCCGTGCAATGACGAAGAGTGATTAGTGCGCGGTACCCCAGTTCTGCCCTGATCCCGCTTCGGCTTCGAGGGGAACGGAAATTTCCACGCCCATGATTTTGAAGGCGTTTTCCATGATGTCTTTGACGAGCGCGGAGGTCTTCTCGAGCTCTGAATCGGGGACTTCGAAGATCAGCTCATCATGGACCTGCAGCAGCATTTTGGCGGAGAGTCCTTCTTTTTGTAGCGCTGCGGGCATTTTGCTCATGGCGATTTTCATGATGTCTGCGGCTGTACCCTGAAGCGGAGCGTTGATGGCCGCGCGCTCTGATCCGCCGCGCTGGGCGGGGATTTTGGCATTGATATTGGGGGTAAAGCATTTGCGGCCATAGAGCGTTTTGACGAAACCGTTTGCGCGCGCCTCGTCCTTTTTGGCTTCCATGTAATCTTTGATTTCGGGAAATCTGGCGAGATAGCGTTTGATGAAATCAGAGGCATCGGACGGGTCGCAGCCGAGTTGCTTGGCCAGGCCCCAGCCGGAAATTCCGTATATAATTCCGAAATTTACGGCCTTTGCGCGACGGCGCGTTTCTGAATCAACTTTATCGAGCGGGACGTCGAAGACTTGTGAGGCTGTGAGCGTGTGGATGTCTACGCCGTCTTTGAAGGCTTGCTTGAGTGCCTCGACGCCCGCCATTTCTGCGGCCAGTCGCAGCTCGACCTGCGAATAGTCGACAGAGAGCAATGTGCAGCCGTTTTCGGCAATGAAGGCTTGGCGAATTTTGCGACCGTCTTCGGTGCGGATGGGAATGTTCTGCAGGTTCGGATCAGATGAAGCCAACCGTCCGGTTGAGGTTCCTGTCATATGATACGAGGTATGAACGCGGCCTGTAACCGGGTTTATTTCGTCTTGCAGGGCATCGGTATATGTTGATTTCAGTTTTGAAAGGCCGCGCCAATCCAGAATTTTCTGGACGATTTCATGGCCCTGTAGCGCGAGTTCCTCCAGCGTTTTGACATCTGTTGAATGCTGGCCGGTTTTGGTTTTCTTTCCGCTATCCAGACCCATTTGATCGAAGAGGATTTCGCCGATTTGTTTGGGGCTGGCGATGTTGAATTGCGTGCCTGCGAGTTTATGGATTTCGTCTTCGAGATCGGCAATGCGTTTGCCGAATTCCGTGCTCATGGATTTGAGGATGGCGGGGTCGACCTTAACGCCCTCCATCTCCATTTGCGCGATCACGGGGATCAGCGGGCGTTCGAGGTTTTCATACACGCTGACCATGCGTTCGGCCACGAGGCGGGGTTTGAGTGTGTGGTAGAGGCGCAGGGTGATATCGGCGTCTTCGGCGGCGTAATCCAGCGCCTTTTCGATGTCGACTTTATCGAATGTAACTTGTGATTTTCCTTTGCCTGCGACGTCTTCGTATTTGATCGGGGCGTGGCCGAAATACTGCTCGGACAGGGCATCCATCCCATGTTTATGTGATGAGCCGTCCAGCACGTAGGAGATCAGCATCGTATCATCGCAGGGATCCAAATGGATGCCGTGCTTGGCGAAAATCTGCCAGTCATATTTCATGTTATGGGCGATTTTCATTACACTTGGGTCTTCGAGCAGCGGTTTAAGCATGGCGAGTGCTTTGTCCATAGGAAGCTGCGGAATATCGGAGCCTTGGGATTCACCCAACAAATCGGCTTGCTCCGCCACATGGCCCAGCGGGATATAGGCGGCTTTGCCGGGCTTTGAGGCCAGAGAAATACCGACGAGCTTTGCCTTGGCCGGGGTCAGGGCTGTTGTCTCCGTATCGATACAAACCGTTCCGATTTTATATGCTTCGTCAATCCAGGCCTGCAATGTCTTTTCGTCATTGATCAAAACGTATTCGTTTTTATCGATGGGTGGGAGTTCCTCGGGTTCTTGAGCAGCCGCAGGCTCTGCGACTTGGGCTTTTTGCGGGGCGGTGACGGTTTCACCGCCCAGACGTTTGATGATGGAATTGAAGGCGTGCTTTTGCAGGAAGGCCATGAGTTCGGGTTTATCGGGGTCATGGGTTTTGAGATCTTCAATCGGCAGCGGCAGCGGGGCATTGGCATCTAAGGTCACAAGCTTTTCCGAGATGCGTGCGTTTTCAGCATGTTCGATCAGCTTTTCGCGGCGTTTGGGTTGTTTGATTTCTTCTGCGCGCGCTAAAAGCTCATGCAGGTCGCCATATTCGTTGATTAACTCAGCCGCGGTTTTGATGCCGATGCCGGGCACGCCGGGAATGTTATCCGTGCTGTCGCCGGCCAGTGCCTGCACATCTGTGACTTTTTCAGGGGGTACGCCGAATTTCTCGATCACGGCGGCACGGTCGATCCATTTGTTTTTCATCGGATCAAGCATGCGAACATCGACATCCACAAGCTGCATGAGGTCTTTATCGGATGAGACGATGACGACTTTTTTGCCTGTTTCCTTGGCGCGCTTGGCATAGGCGGCGATGAGATCGTCGGCCTCATAGCCCGGCTGTTCTATGGCGGGAATGTCAAAGGCCTTGGTCGCGTCGCGCACGAGGGGGAATTGCGGGATTAAATCCTCGGGCGGGGCATCGCGGTTGGCTTTATATTCAGGGTAGAGGTTATTGCGGAAAGATCCGCCCGGCGGGTCAAAGATTACGGCGATATACGGCGCGTGGTAATCATTGAGCAATTTCATGAGCATCTGCGTGAAGCCGAACACAGCCGAGACCGGCACGCCGTCTGGGTTTGTCATTTCCCCGCGCCCGGAATACGCCATGGCGAAATAGGCACGAAATATGAAGCCGGAGCCGTCGACAAGGTAAAGCTCGTCTTCGGGGGCCGCGTCAGGGTTTGGATTTTCGGCTGTTTGAATCATGAGATGAAGGATGGAGGATCAAAATCACGATGTCTAGACGAATTGACTTGTCATCCCAGTCTAATTGTCATAGAACGGTTTTTTGATTATTGAAAATGAAGGAGATTTGTATGGTTACTGTCACTCCGTATGATTCCGCTATGGGCGAAGTGGAAGGACATTTGGAAGCTATTTTTGAAGGCGTTAAAGGTGCAGGTTGGACAATTATGAATGCCAGACTGCCTTTAGTGGAAATAGGAAGGCTCGCTCAAACAACGGAAGGGCTTGCTAGCGTCGTTCGAGATAGGTTCTCTGAGCTTTTAGCAAATCCTGATCTTCCTCCTGCTGCCAAACATGCCATTGAACAGGAGATGGCGACGGTATTCGCTCCCACATAAAAAAAAGCCCCGAATGCTGAAATGGGGAAGAGCATTCGAGGCTAGTGCAGGGTGAAACCGTTAATCTCAAATCCTATAGGGGAAGAGAAGAATCGGAGATCGTTGCAGGTTCACACCCACGGGGATGAAACTATATTTATACCAGGAAGGAGAAATCGGGCCAAAAAGCGCGAGCGCGATGCGCTGCTCTAGCATCTCTAGGAATTCTGTTATGCGTCGGTGATTAAACCCTTCAATGATGTGATTCATGTCTACCCTCTATATCATTACCGTTACCGCTTATTTTTGGCTCTTTTTTAGCTGTGAGTCCTAATTGCGGCTTATAACTCCATGTTACCAGCGATCGGGCATAAATGTCAAAAATTTTACTAAAATTTTATCTATTTCCCGCGCTCAGTGCGTAGAACGCGACGGCAGCGGCGTTGGAGACATTCAGACTGGAGATCGGGCCGGTCGTAGGCAGGCGTAAAAGTGTATCGCAATTTTCCTTCACAAGGCGGCGCAGGCCGGGTCCTTCGGCCCCTAAAATCAGGACTGTTTTGTCCGGGAATTCCTTTATGCTCGTGAGGTCTTCGCCGCGCTCATCGAGGCCATAGATAAAATAGCCATTATCTTTGAGCTCTTCTAGCGTGCGGTTGAGGTTCGTTTCATAAGCAACGGGGAGATACTCCACCGCGCCGCAAGCGGTTTTAGCCAGAACGCCATCGAGAAACGGGGCGTGTTTGCGCTGCATGATCATGCCGTCCATACCGAAGACACAGGCTGAGCGCATGATAGCGCCAACATTATGGGGGTCTGTGACCTGATCGAGCATAACGAGACGTGAGGTTTGGCGGTCCTTGGCCTGAATGATGAAATCGGTGATGGAGGTTTCCGGGAGGTCGGAAGCCGCCAGCGCCAATCCCTGATGCACCGCGCCGGGGGGAAGTGTTTTTTCAAGGCTCTGCTTATCAATTTCAATAGGTGCGGGGCGATGGAGACCTTTGGTTTTGGCTTCATGCAGGATGGGTTCAAAGCTTTTAAGACCCTGATCTGTGACATAGAGCGCACGGATATCGCGTTCCTCGTTCAGCCAGGCGTTGCTAACAGCGTGAAAGCCGAAGAGACCCGCGCGCGCTAATTTAGGTCCCTGCCCCTTTTGCGCGGCTGGCTTATGCGGTTTTGGAGGTGATTTTGGATGCTTCACCTTTTTATCGCGATTATGGGGTCTTTTTTTCATGCAATACCCATCGCATACTTGACATTAAAGTTCAAAAGGCTTTTTATCCCTCTCGATGTGCACGATGCATCCGGTGGGGTGGTCGAGTGGTTAAAGGCAGCGGATTGTAACTCCGCCCGCGTAAGCGTACGTAGGTTCGAATCCTACCCCCACCACCATTTAGTCTAGCTTTTGAGACACTTAGAGAATTTACGCTGTAAAGCCCCGCTGTCCGCGGGGCTTTGGCGTTAAGGCTTGCGCGTCAAGTGCGGGGAATTGGGTGTTTGCATCAAAAAAGCCCGCCATTCTCTAGCGGGCCGTTTCGCAGTTGACGGTTTTTATCGGCAGTTAGCGCCGACTGCCATGGATTTAAGGATCATTTGGTGAACATGCTGTTTGGAGAATCCATCGCGCGCTGCAATATCAGGCAGGGGCATGCCGTTAAAATGCTCATCACGCCAGATCGTGCCTTTAATGAGATTTCTTAATTCATGCGGCGGGAGATCAAATGGATCATGATCCGAGCTTTCAGGTTTTAATAATATTGCACCTTTGTGAGACCTGCGAGTTGTGAATGGGACTGACACAACATGCTTTGGGCTTTCAAATTTCATCGGAATAGTTAAGTCCAAATGATCTTGCAAAGCCTGCCTTAATGTTTCGGGATTGATATCAATCTGTAATTCTTCCTGATCAACAGTAATTTTGTTCACGCTACTTTTCACCAGTTTTTCTGTTGGCGGTGCATGGTTGGTCAAATGCTCAATAAGAGCGTGATCATTGGCTTTATCCAGAGCCAAAACTTCAATCAGTCCATTCCGTATCGTATCTATTATAGCCTTTTCAATTTCATGGGCGGGGATGCGAGCCATCGTGCCTTTGGGGTGGTCGCGATATTGGATCAGATTTTGGCTGATATAATACCGGTAACGCTTACTGCCTTTGTTGGTAAAATCTGGACTGTATGGCGTGCCCTCACAATCAAACAGCAGGCCTTTCAGTAGATTTTGATCATCGGATTTTTTATGTCCGCGATGAGCAGCGGTTTGAGACTTTAGATTTTTCTGCACGGCATCCCACAAATCTTGAGGGATAATAGCTTCGTGATTGCCGCCATAGACTTGATCTTTATGCCGGATTTTTCCGATATAGATCGGGTTTTGTAAGATGCTGTAAAGCGCCCCGCGACTGAAGGGTTTGCCGCCAACTTCATTGCCGCGTTTTGAAGTTCGCTTTTTGCTGATTATACCGTCTTCGTCCAGCTCACGTTTGAGTTTAGCAACGCAACCCAGCGCCAAATAGCGCTCAAATATACGACGTGCAATCTTGGCGTCATTCTTATCAATCAGCAGCTTTTTGTTATCTGCTTCGTAGCCAATCGGCGGATTACCACCCATCCACATGCCTTTCTTTTTACTCGCGGCGATTTTATCACGGATGCGCTCGGCTGAGACTTCACGTTCAAATTGCGCGAAACTGAGCAACACATTTAGCGTCAGCCTTCCCATGCTGGTGGTTGTGTTAAAGCTCTGCGTTACGCTAACGAAGGTCACGCCGTGCTCATCGAAGATTTCGACCAACTTAGAAAAATCCATCAAGGAACGCGTCAATCTGTCGATTTTGTAAACAACGACTGTTTGAACTTTGCTGTCTTTGATATCAGCGAGCAGTTTTTGAAGGGCGGGCCGTTCCAATGTGCCGCCGGAATACCCCCCGTCATTATACTGTGTTTTAACCGCTGCCCAACCTTCTGCGCGCTGACTGATAATATAGGCCTCACATGCTTCCCTTTGTGCATCCAGCGTGTTGAAATCAGTATCCAGCCCCTCATCGGTACTTTTCCGTGTGT